>JACSSB010000107.1 GCA_014879435.1 Phycisphaerales bacterium | reverse complement strand
ATGATTGGCGGTGGCGCGATCAGCTCTTCACGCACGACCTCCTCGCTTTTTTCGTGGTGCTCTTTTAGCGTGCTTTCCTCGGTTTCGATGTTCTGAACGACGGATATGGTGGACTCAGTCATGGCAACCTCAATCTAAACTCACGTCTGTTCTATTGATGACCCTTAGAATGTCACGTCAGTAGAGTGCAGGGTGGATAAGGCGCCCCGCGCCGCATCCACCACAGTTCTCTCTCGGTGGATGCGCTCCGCTTATCCACCCTACGCTTTAGCAGGTTTCACTCCCGTTAAACGCAATCTACGCTCAATCTTGCAAGGCTTTCATTTCGATGATTTTGTTCGGCTGGCGAGAGCCTTTTCCAAGCGCTCACAAAGTGTGCGCAACACTTCGATCCGGGCATAGTGCTTATCATTGGCCTCGACCAGCGTCCATGGCGCCTGTTGCGTGCTGGTGCGCTCTACCAGATCATTGACCGCTAGTTCGTAATCGGCCCAACGCTCACGGTTACGCCAGTCCTCATCGGTTAGCTTCCAAGCTTTGTAGACGATTTGTTCTCGTTCCTTGAAGCGCCGTAACTGCTCGTCTGGAGTGATGTGCAACCAGAATTTCACTAATACGATGCCGCTCTCCACCAACTGATCTTCGAAATCGTTGATCTCGGCATAGGCGCGCTGCCATTCTCGGGTGCGGGCAAATCCTTCGATCCGTTCCACCAGGACCCGTCCGTACCAACTGCGATCAAAAATGGTGACGCGGCCCGCACGTGGTAGATGCCGCCAGAACCGCCACAGATAATTATGTGCAGCCTCTTCGTCGGTGGGTGCCGCAATTTGAATGACCTGATAGTCGCGGGCATCGAGTACGGAAGTAATGCGGCGGATGCTGCCGCCCTTACCAGCGGCATCCCAACCCTCGAACACCAAGATGGTCGAAATTCGGTGCTCGCGTGCTGCACGCTGCAATTGACTCAGTTTACTCTGATAGTGCTTCAATCCAGCGGCATAGTCCTCTTTAGATAAACTCTTATCCGTGTCCAATTGCGACAGGATGCTCACCAGCGGCAAGCCCGACTCAGGCGGTGATGAACCCGATGGCTCAGCGGTGGTCTTACCGTTCGCGGGCACCTTGGCCTCTTCCAGCCGAAAACGGATGGCGTCGCGAATGGCGGCGGCCACCGTGATGCTGCGGTAGCGTGCGTCATAGCCTTCGACGATCTTCCAGGGCGCTTGGCCGGTGCTGGTCTTCATGATCGTGCGTTCGGCGGTGGCGATGAATTGATCGTACAATTCCCAATGCTGCCAGTCGCGCTTGGAAATTTGCCAATGCAGTAGCGGATTCTTTTCCAGCTTGCGCAAGCGATCCTTCTGCGCACTCTTGGAAAGATGCATCCAAAACTTCAGAATCAAGGCACCGTCGTCGGCCAAGGTCTTCTCGAAGGTTTTGATGCGCTCAAGCCGTGCATCGAACTCAGCCAGATCCATACGACCATAAACACGGTCGAGAATCGGCACTGAATACCAAGAACCGAGAAACAGCGCGATCCGGCCCTTGGGTGGCAGCTCTCGCCAAAATCGCCAATATTCCGGTCGATCCCGCTCCTCGTCGGAGGGATCGCCAAAGGCGCGTGTGCTCAACCAGCGCGAATCCATCCACTCGTGGAGCATGTTGACCGTTTCGCTCTTGCCAGCACCATCGACTCCAGCAAATACCACAATCACTGGGAAATCGGCTTGTCGCAATTCCATTTGCATGATCAGCAGATCCTCCCGCAACTGCGGAACCTGTTGGTGATAATCCCCCTTGGGCAGCTTGCGTTGCAACTCAGCGGTTCTGAACATCGTCATCTCTCCATCTGGGGTGGAGTCCGGCGGGTGCGCCGGACTTGCCGGACAACATGTGCCAAAAGATTTTCTTCTTCTGATGATTCAGCGTGTTGCTTCAAAAAATACGGATACGAGCCTGCTTGCAGACGTGCATGATCGCTTACAAGCGTCCGGATTATGTTAATCTTAATTTTAATCTAACAGACGCTCGACTCTCCCGCTTGAGTCAAACGGCCACCCGGCCGTCGCTTGTAATGACTTAGCTTTCAAACAATATAAGGAGAACTTGATGAAGCGGCTGCTCTTGGCCAGTTTGGTTCTGGCGACCTTCGCGCTCGCTGGACCGGTCCAGGCGGACATTTACGCTTTTGTGGACAGCAACGGAGTACGGCATCTCAGCAACGTCCCCAATGATCCTCGTTATAAACTGGTGATGCGCACGCCCGCCTACAGCAAGAAAGCCGCTCAGACGGCATCCAGCTTCGCTCCAAGTGGTCTGTATAACGCTAGCAGCAACAGACAAAGCACACCTTATCCAACCCGACGCAGCAACGCCAAACTATCTAGCTCTGGCGAAGCTAACCGCCAACGCTTCATTCCCGATGTCAACCGCATTGCCGCCCAATATCAGCTCGATCCAGCACTCATGCATGCCGTTATCAGTGCTGAATCCTCCTACAATCCCTGGGCAGTATCTCCTAAAGGTGCCATGGGACTGATGCAGCTCATGCCCGGTACCGCTGAGCGCTTCGGGGTCAAAAACGCCTACGATCCGGTCTCTAACATGCACGGTGGCGCACGCTATCTGCGCTGGTTGTTGGATAACTTCAATGATACCCGGCTGGCGGTGGCTGCCTACAACGCGGGTGAAGGTGCGGTACAAAAATACGGTAACCAAATCCCACCTTATCGGGAAACCCAAACCTATGTTGATCGCGTTCTGAACTATTACCAGCAATACCGAACAGCGGGCCTTTATTACACCGGGGGTGGCAATAATGCTTATTACACCGGGGGTGGCAGCGCTTCGCTGGCGCTCAACAATACTCCCAGTTATTCGGGTCGCTCCGGTGGCGTAACCATCATTACCCCCCGAACCAGCCAGAAGACCGCACGCTCCTCACGCACTACCTATCTCACTCCTACCGGTAAACAGGTTCTCGTCGGTAACAGCGACTCACGCCGCCCCACCGCCACCTCCAGTAATTCCCTGTTCGCCGGCAACGACCGCTGAATATCCCTATTCTCGCCAGATACCGTCGGTTTTCTTCCACCGGCGGCTCCTGGCGTCGATCATTTCTCCAACCAACCATAGAAGCCACTTCTATCGATAGCTTCAGCTTTGATAAACTGATTTTGGTCCCACCACGCCAGCCCGCACCGATTTTCCTCGACAAAAAATGTGCCATAGGGAACGCGATGCCCTCCAAGCAATCGAAGTTGCGAGGTAGTCGCGCCCGGAGTCTCCGCTCCAGCTCAAGTCTCATGCCGCTGGCTACCTATTTCATACCTTCGTTACCCCATTTTTCGAGTTAAAACACCATATGAAATTCACCTATCCCGGACTCACCGATCAGGAAGTAGAAGCTTCCCGCGCCCGGCATGGTTCCAACGCCGTGGCCAGTCAGGAGGTCGAAACCTTCTGGGACAAGCTACTGGGTAATCTAAAAGATCCCATCATTATCATCCTGATCGTTGCTCTGCTTATCACCCTCGTCTTAACCATTTTCGGTTATGCCGAATGGTACGAAAGCGTCGGCATCGCCTTTGCCGTGGTGATCGCCACCTTTGTCGCCACTTGGTCGGAACACAGCAATGAGCAATCCTTCCAGAAGCTGCTGGAAGAAGCCTCGATGATCCGAGTCAAGGTGTTCCGCAACGGCCACCTGGGCGAAATCCCGATCAACGATCTGGTAGTCGGTGATGATATTTTATTGCAACCGGGCGACACGATTCCGACTGATGGCCTGCTGATTGCCGGATATGCCGAGGTCGATGAAGCAGCACTGACCGGAGAATCAGAACCGGTCAAGAAGACGGCCTTACCAGAAAATACCGATCCAGCCACCGCCGCAGAAGAATATCGACTGTCCCGTGCGGGCCTGCTGGTCGATGGCGAGTGTGTGATGCGTGCCAGTGCGGTGGGCGATCAGACCCGCTACGGCCAGACCATGAAAGAACTGCTATCCGCCGAGGACCGGCTCTCGCCGCTGCAGCACAAGTTGACTGTACTCGGTAAGCACATCTCTACCTTCGGCTATATCGGCGCGACCTTCATCTTCTTGGCGTTCATCTTCAACACCATGTTCCTGCAAGCGGAAAGCTTCGACGCTTTCTGGGCGCAACCCAGCGGAATCCTCATCAAGGATTTCGTGACCGCCGCCATCCTCGCCATCATCGTCATCGTGGTCGCGGTGCCGGAGGGCCTGCCGATGATGATCGCTATGGTACTGGCGATCAACATGAAAAAACTACTGAGCGTCAAAGTGTTGGTACGTAGACTCTTGGGTATCGAAACCGCCGGTAGTCTCAATCTTCTTTTCACCGATAAGACCGGCACCCTGACCCAGGGGCGCTTATCGGTCAGCACCTTCGTCACCGGCACGGGGACACAGTACGAAAAACTGTCCGATATCCCGCAGACACTGCGCGATACCGCTGGATTCGCCTTGCGCAACAACACCAGCGCGGT
>JACSSB010000123.1 GCA_014879435.1 Phycisphaerales bacterium | reverse complement strand
TGGCACTTCAATTCATGCATAAATATCTTTCCTTGGCGATTGCCACTTTTCTCGGTTTGATCAGCGTGGCACAAGCTGGTACTCAAGTTCGATTGGATACCAGCATGGGGCCCATCACCCTGGAATTGGCCGATGATCAGGCACCAAAATCGGTCGAGAATTTTCTCGTCTACACACGTGACGGCTTCTATGACGGTACGCTGTTCCACCGGGTCATCGATGGTTTCATGATCCAAGGGGGTGGCTTTAGCCCCGACTTCCAACAGAAACCGACGCGTGCCCCGATTCCAAACGAAGCCAACAACGGCCTGAAGAATCGGCGTGGCACCGTAGCCATGGCACGCACCGGTGACCCTCATTCCGCCACTGCGCAGTTCTTCATCAACGTCAAGGATAACGATTTCCTGGATTACCGCGCATCGACTCCACAGGGTTGGGGTTACACGGTATTTGGCCAGGTTATCGATGGTATGGAGGTGGTGGACAAAATTCGTCAAGTTCCTACGGGTGCGGGTGGTCCTGGTGGCCGATTCAGCGATGTGCCGCTTACCCCGGTAATCATCAAATCCGTCACGATACTACCCGCCACTCCAGCGCCTGCGCCTGCACCTGCGTCATCCCCGGCTACCACCAACTCAACCGCGACACCCACATCTAAAACTCAGTGAGCCCTATCATGATCAAGCTTCACACCCGACTTGGAACCATCAGCATCGAACTCGATCACGCCCGCGCTCCGGCCACGGCGGCTAATTTTCTCCAGTACGCCCGCGACAGCTTTTACGAAGGTACGCTGTTTCATCGCGCCATCCCCAATTTCATGATTCAAGGGGGTGGTCTTGAAGCAGATATGAGCCAGAAATCGACCCGCTCCCCTATCAAAAACGAGGCGGATAACGGCCTGAAGAATCAAGTCGGTACGGTTGCCATGGCGCGTACCAACGACCCGCACTCCGCGACCGCCCAGTTCTTTATCAACGTCAAGGACAACGACTTTCTCAATTATCGCGCTTCCAATAGCCAGGGTTGGGGTTATTGCGTGTTCGGCCAAGTCGTGGAAGGGATGGATGTAGTCAAAGCCATCGTCGCCGTACCCACCGCCAACCGACGCGGCCACCAGGATGTGCCCACCGAGGATATTACGATCACCAAAGTCGAAGTCATCGACGAATAAGTCTCATGGCCACGTTGTTCATCTCCGATCTACACCTGGACCCGAGCCGACCGGCTGTCGTTTCCCTGTTTCTGGATTTTCTGAAACAGCAAGCCCGACAAGCCGATACCTTGTATATCTTGGGCGATCTGTTCGAGGCATGGATCGGTGATGACGACGATGCAGAGCTTGGGCATACCGTCGCCGCTGCACTGCATGCGTTGACTGAATCCGGCGTGCCCACCTATTTCCTGCACGGCAACCGAGATTTCCTGGTCGGCCAAGGTTTCGCGTCGGCCAGCGGAGTCCAACTCTTGGCAGAGAGCACCGTGATCAACCTAGCCGGTGAACGGGTGCTACTGCTGCACGGTGATACACTGTGTATCGATGATGTTGAATATCAGATTTTTCGTGCCCAAGTGCGCAATCCCGCCTGGCAAGCGGACTTGCTGATGCGACCACTCGCACAACGGCGTGCACTGGCCAAGCAACTGCGAGAAAGCAGTCGGCAAGCAACTCAATCAAAGGCTACTGAGATCACTGACGTCAACCTGACAGCTGTGGAGCAGGCGTTACGCACACATGGCGTTGATCGCCTGATTCATGGCCACACCCACCGCCCTGCCATCCACCAATGGCTCTTGGATGGACGATTGATGCAACGCGCGGTGCTGGGCGATTGGTATGAACAGGGCAGCTTATTGTATTGCGACCAGACTGGTTGGCGCCTTGAATCTCTACCCATGCCGTAGCTAATCCCATGATTCTGCTTCACTCTCCCCGAACTCGCCAGTTCGACCACGACCTACCAGGTAGCTTCGCAGCGTTGATGGATCTGTATGAACGAAACTACATCAACCTGCGACGGCTGCTGCCGGTCGTACCCCCTCTTTCGGTCACTCGTGTCTCGCAAGTAGTTGGAGCGTTGGATTTACATCTGCAAGTACTTGAGCGTAACCGCTACACCAGTGATCTGAACCTCACTTACCGCTTGCGTCAGGATAATGGTTCGATTAGCGCTGAACCTGACCTGCACATTCGTGTCTATCATGATGCCCGTATGGCCGAGGTTATGGCAGCACGCCCACGGCATCATACTGTCTTTGTCACCGCTGCTCATCCCAAATATGAAGCAGATGACACAAATCTCTACACTCGCTGGCGAATCAACCGTTTTCTATTCAAATGGCTCACATATTGCTTACGTCAAGGGCATCATTTTATGGGATAAGCCATTCGATCCGACACCCCTCGAATTATGGAAACTTTCAAGAGTATTATTTGGTTAAAATTAGTTGACTAGTTCGATAGGGTAATATATTTTCCATACTGATTAGTCAGGAATGTCTCCTGGCGACGTATTAACTATAGGGTAATCTCTCATGAAACTATCGACCAAAGGCCGTTATGCCGTCACGGCTATGATGCATCTTGCTATCCATGATAAATATGGCCCCGTCACGCTCGCCGAGATCTCTCAATGCCAGGGTATTTCGCTGTCCTACCTGGAGCAATTATTCGCCAAGCTACGCAAGCGCAACCTCGTGGAAGGCGTGCGTGGTCCAGGTGGCGGTTACCGCTTAGCGAGTTCACCCGATCAAGTCACGGTCGCCGATATCATCAGCGCGGTTGATGAGCGATTGGATGCGACCCGCTGCTTTGGGCAGGAAAACTGCCAGGAAGGCCGACGCTGTCTGACGCATGAATTGTGGACCGATCTGAGTCGGCAGATTTTCACTTTCCTGGAAGGCATCACCTTAGCGCAGTTCGTTGAACGTCCAGCGGTTTGCGAGATTGTGCATCGCCAAAACGGCTCGCGCCGACGTGAGCGTTCCAGTGAGCGGATATCCGTCTCGGCCACGGCCTGATTCGTGCGCTCGAGCTGTGACGCAGCAGTCGATTTATCTAGATTACGCGGCGACCACCCCGGTGGATCCGCGGGTTGCACGCTCGTTGATTCGCTATCTGACCCAGCGAGGCCAGTTCGGCAATCCCTCATCCAGTACGCATGCTTTCGGTCGAAACGCAGCACGGGCAGTGGAAACGGCTCGCGAACGAGTGGCCGCCCTACTCGGCGCTGATACAGATGAGATCATCTGGACTTCTGGCGCCACCGAAGCCAATAACTTGGCTTTGCGTGGCGTCATGCATGCCTATGCCCGCAAGGGACGACATCTGATTACGGCCAAGACCGAACATAAAGCTGTGCTCGATGTCTGCCGACAACTGGAGCGGGAGGGCTGCACGGTCACCTGGCTAGATCCAGAACCGGATGGCCTGTTTTCCTTGCAGCAGCTAGCGGCGGTATTACGGCCCGATACCGTGCTGGTCTCGCTGATGCACGTCAACAACGAAACGGGTGTGTCGCAGGATCTCAATACCCTCGGCACCCTGATTCATAGTCACGGGGCGTTGCTGCATGTGGATGCAGCCCAGAGTGCTGGCAAGCTACCGCTCGATCTGCGAATCCTACCGGTAGATTTACTGAGTGTCAGTGCGCACAAACTGTATGGTCCCAAGGGCATCGGCGCGCTGTATGCGCGGCGCCGCCCTACCCGAGTGCGACTGGAGCCACTGCTATACGGCGGCGGTCAGGAGCGCGGCTTACGTGCGGGCACGCTGCCCGTTCATCAGATTGTCGCTATGGGGAAAGCCTGTGAGATTGCTCTGGCAGAAATGGGGATCGAACAAACGCGCATCCGCAAGTGGCGCGATTGGCTATGGCACGGGCTGCGAGATCTGGAGGGCGTCGAACTGAACGGCCATCCCAAACCCGAGCATCACAGTCCCAACATCCTTAATCTCAGCTTTTCCGGGATTGCTGCCGAGGCATTGCTGCACGCATTGCCGGAGATCGCTCTTGCCACTGGTTCCGCCTGTAATTCTGCCCACCATGAACCCTCGCATGTACTGCGGGCCATGGGACACGATCTCATGCGGATGCGCAGCGCGATCCGCTTCAGTCTGGGCCGTTTCACCACCGCCGAAGAAATCGAATACACTATCGATGCTGTGGCAGCGACGGTTATTCGGTTGCGAGCACTCTCCCCAATGTGGGAAGCATCTCCAGGAGGACTGAAGCAACACCCAGAACACCCGGTGGATTGGGCTGCACCATCAAATATGGTGTGATGATGAACCTTCAGACACAGCATGCGATGGCCAAGCTGATTCGTGATCGGCGTTGGGCGGCACTCTCCACCCAAGGTTCCGATGGGCCGGAAGTCTCCTGGGTCGCTTACGCCTCAGAACCGGATTTCAGCGGGTTCCTGCTACACCTTAGCACGCTGGCCGCTCATACCCGCAACCTACTGGCTCATCCCTGCGTCGGCTTAGCCATCAGCGAGTTGGAACGGGATGAGGAAGATCCGCAGA
>JACSSB010000198.1 GCA_014879435.1 Phycisphaerales bacterium | reverse complement strand
CATCACTCAAACGTCCCATCCCCGACCAGTGCGCGATGGGTGGCGTAGGCCAGCACACCGCAGCCCGCAATGACTGCCACCATCGGTAGTGAAGAATCATTGTTCAGTAATCCCACCAGGAGGCTGGTGATCGTGGCTATGGTGAATTGCAGCGTGCCGACCAGGGCGGAGGCGCTACCAGCGCGATGGCCCTGTTTCGCTAGTGCGCAGGCCATCGCATTCGGTCCGGTGAAGCCGATACTGGCGATGTAGCCAAAGAGCGGTATCAGCAGCATCGGGAGGCCGCCCCAACCGCTGGCCACCACCGTCAGCAGCACCAATCCCAACAGCACGGTCGCCCGGTTGGCACGACGCAGGATTGTGTCGGCGCTGTGGCGAGTCAGCAGGCGGCGATTGTATTGCGAACTGGCGATCAACCCCAAGGCATTGAGTCCGAACAGCCAGCCATAAGATTCGGCCGGTACCCCGTACAATTCGATGAAGACATGCGGTGAACCGGTGATGTAGGCGAACATACCGCCCAATGCGAACCCACCGCTTAGGGTGTAGCCAATGAAAGGCCGATCACGCAACAGTGCGCCATAGACGCGCATCGCTGAGCCGATGCCGATGTCACTGGGAGCATCCGTCGGCCGGGTTTCCGGCAGGTGGCGCCAACTGAGAATCAAAGTAACGAAACCGAACAGGGCCAATACCCCAAAAATCGCACGCCAGCCTGCCAGCATCAGAATCCAGCCGCCGATCAGTGGAGCCAGAATTGGCGCCAATCCCATGACCAGCATTAGCAACGAGTAGATTTTGGCCGAAGTCCGCGCATCGAAGCGATCACGGACCACGGCACGGGCGATGACCACTCCGGCACAGCCCCCCACCGCCTGCATAAAACGCAGCACCGCCAGCATGACGATATTTGATGCCAGGGTGCATCCGATCGAAGCGATAACATACAGGGCCAGCCCAGCATACAGGGGTGGCTTTCGACCATAGTGGTCGGCCAGCGGGCCATAAACTGCCTGACCCAGCGCCAGCCCGACAAAGAAACTGGCCAGGGTGTATTGTACGGCGGCAGAGTCGGTGGCAAACGTGGCAGCGATAGCCGGTAAACTGGGTAGGTACATGTCGATCGACATCGACGGAAAGGCAGTCAGCGCCCCAAGCAACAACAGCCAGGACAACGGTGGTGAGGTCAAAATAGATTCTCCGAATGAGGTGTCGGATAGGAAAAAGGCCGAGTATTGTAAGTCCATCGCTTGGATTGGATGGCATTGATCGCATGAGGCAGAGTATTCGAGATGCGTGTGTTGTTGGTTGAAGATGACACGATGATCGGCGAGAGCCTGCGCAAGGGTTTGCGCGGTGAAGGCTTCGCCGTGGACTGGGTACAAGATGGGCATGACGCGGAACGCGCATTGGAGCTGACTGAATATGCGCTGGTGTTGCTGGATTTGGGCCTGCCGAAGAAAGACGGACTGGTAGTGTTGCGCGGCTGGCGCCAGCGCGGCATCACCGTGCCGGTGCTGGTACTCACCGCCCGCGACTCGGTGCCGGATCGGGTCAAGGGTTTGGATAGCGGCGCCGATGATTATCTGGTCAAACCCTTCGATTTGACCGAGCTGCTGGCACGGATGCGCGCCTTGCTACGCCGTCAGGCCGGACGGGCGCGCGATCTGATCGAGATCGGTGCATTACGGCTCGATCCGGTCGCGCGGACGGTGGAGTACCGTGGGCAAGCCATTCCACTGTCGGCACGGGAGTTCGCGTTACTGAATGCACTGCTGGAAACGCCCGATGCGGTGCTGTCTCGCGAGCAGTTGGAAGACCGGTTGTACGGTTGGGGCGAAGAGGTGGAAAGTAACGCTATCGAAGTCCATGTGCACAATGTACGACGCAAACTCAACGCACGCCTCATCCTCACCGTGCGCGGAGTCGGTTACCGACTGGGGGATGCTAGTTGAGTGATGGGTACTCGTCGCTGTTCAAGAAATGCAGTGGCCATCAACTCAAATGACGGGGTGCCAACAGGGCCATCAGGGCACTGCGAATCGGTTCTGGATCATCGATTTGGCGCATCAGCTTACCGATGAATTGCAGTTGCCGCTTGCGCCCACCACGCTGTGAAATACTCTGTGCCATCTGTACCGCCGCCAGTAATTCTTCTGGAAGTGGTATTCGCCGCAACTGTGTCGGGGTCAATTTGACCAGTTGCTCCCCCAAATCTTGCAAAGCGGTGGCCTCACGTTTGCGCTGGCTTTTGCTAGGGGGTCGGAATGCATCCAGTTCAGGATTTTCGTCATCGAAATCGTTGTCGTACATGGTGAAATCTTCCGAATCATTTCAATTGAATTAGTAGGATCATTGAACATGCGGCGTCTAAAGATCAAACATCTTACCGAATATCAGTTTCCGAGCGCGGTAACGCTGTTACCGCATCGGCTCATGCTCCGCCCGCGTGAGGGGCACGATGTGCGTATCGAGTTCTCAAAGCTCGATATTGCGCCAAACCCTTGCATTAAGTGGCATCGCGATGTGTTCGACAATTCGGTGGCTGTGGTCAGCTTTCGGGAAGTCGCGGAGCAGCTGACTGTGAGCAGCGAAATCATGATCCAGCATTATGAAATGGCGCCGCTCGATTTTATCGTTGAGGATTACGCGGTTCATTATCCTTTCGAGTACCACGAAGAGGAGAGGGTCGATCTCGCGCCATTCCAGCAATCGGTGTATCCCGACCAGCAGCCGACGCTGCGTGCCTGGGTCAAAAACCTGGAACTGCTTGGGAACAAGGTGGAAACCTACGTGCTGCTGGATCGGCTCAATCGATTTATTGCAAAGGAATTCAAATATATCGTTCGTGAGGAACCCGGCGTGCAATCGCCCGAGCAAACCTTGGCTAAGCGCAGTGGTTCGTGCCGCGATTACGCGACCTTGTTTATCGAAACCTGCCGCTTTCTCGGTCTGGCCAGTCGCTTCGTCAGCGGTTATTCCTATGTCCCGGAGCTAGGTGCAGGGGGGGCAGCCACCCACGCTTGGGCGGAAGTGTATTTACCCGGCCCCGGCTGGAAGGGTTTCGATCCGACTGCGGGTGAGCTGACCGGCAACCGACATATCCCGGTTGCGGTGGCCCGTCATCCAGAAACGGTGCCACCGGTCGCCGGTAGCTTCCTGGGGCCAGAAGGACTCACTCCGACCCTGCGCGTTGAAGTGCAGGTCACGGCACTTTGAAATTTTCGACCTAGCGTTCGCTGTAGCGCGGTTCCCAGCGGTCACGGCGTTCCACTTGGGCGCGGGTATTGCTGTTGCCGCTGATGGCTTGGCCAACACTTTCCAGTCCCCGCCGTACTTCCGAACCGACCGCCGAGCTGGTGCGTCCCACCCAACGGGAGACCTGATTAATGTCGCGCTCAAACTGAGAGCGTGAATCAGCGGGTTGATTTTGCGCTGTTTTCGAAGTGGTTTGGGATTGTGTCTTAACAGTCGAAGTGCTCGTGGTCGAATGGTCGTGACTGACCAGTTTGATCGGCGGCAGATCAGGCGTCGTCGGTTGCGAGCTGGGCGTCGTCGGTTGCGAGCGCGAGATCAATTTGATCGGTGGCAGATCCGATGTCTTCGGTTGCGAACGTGAGGTCAGTTTAACCGGTGGCAAATCTACGGGTGCCGATGGTGCGGGCGATTTTACCTGCGTCGAGGGTGCAACGGATGGTTTAGTGCGCACGACCGGCGGTTTTGTCGATGCGACGGTCGGCTGGGTCGGGGTTGGACGCGAAGGTGTGATTTTCACGGTACGCTCGGTCCTGGTTGCCGCAGGGTCTTTTGCCGTGGGGCGCGATACGGACTTGGCGGGTGGGCGCCGGGTTTCAGCAGGAGGCGGTGCAGTTGATGCAGTCGGTGCGGTCGATGCGGGTGCTTTAGTCGCCGGTTTTGCCACGCGCGAATCAGGGGTAGACGCTGTGGGCGCATGCTCTACGCGCTCCTTGGGCGTCGGCGCGGTGCTAGGAGTCTTGCGGGTGGCCTTTGCGGTATTGGCCGATCTGGAACGATTTGAAGAAACCGCTTTTGGCGTTGTGGTCGATGCCCGATGGGCCGGTGTGGTGACCACTGGCAATGGACCGGATTCTTCTTGCGGCGCGGTCGGCGCGGTCGGCGTGACGGCAACAGGAGGCTCTTCAGGCGCTGGGGACTCTTCGGGTTCTTCGGACTGTCTGGATTCGGTCGCTTCCGATCCAGCGAGCGTTGTAGCCGGTTCGCTTCCGGTTTCGGGATCGGGTTCGGGTGCGATCTCAGGGGGTGCGGCACTGTCTGTGACCGAGGTGGTTTCTTCGGCTGGAGGCTCCGGTGTGGCTGGGACGGGCGTAGGTTCCGGTTTATCGGTAGTTGAAGCCGTCGAAGCGGTGGACGCATCGGGTTGCGCCAGCGGGGCGGCCGGAGCGACAGGTTTGGAGGCAGTCAGAGTACTGATAATATCCGGCGTGCGCACTTCTTGCGGCTGGGTCGGGTTGGATGGCGCAAGGAAAAGCGTCCAGGCCAGTGCGCTGGCTAACCCGAGTACTCCAACCA
>JACSSB010000150.1 GCA_014879435.1 Phycisphaerales bacterium | reverse complement strand
AGAGTTCTTGGTAGGATGGACCTATATCGTTTTTGCTTTAGAAGATAGCATTGTTGGCCGATGTACCGGAGTTTGGCGATATATCAAAGGCCACAAATCACAAGAGGAATTATTGAAAAAGATTAGGGAAATAGCCAAGGACCGTAAGTACGATTAGCGAAGTGTAATCGTACGCATATCTAAAGCATTGCCTCACACATTGCGCCGGACAACCGGCGCAATTTCAACCGACTTCGTTCGCAATCAAACCCCACATCCTTGGCCACAGCCTCCCCGCGAATACGGGAATCCAACACCTTCGATATTTCCCTAGATCCCCGCTTGCGCGGGGATGACGATCAATGAGAGAGGAGGCTAGGGAGAGATCATTTGTTCTTGATTCGACCGAACTTGTGCCAATTTCAAACTCTTTACAGATACCGCCAGTACAAATACCCCATGCCAATGGCGATGGAGAGCAGCATGATCGGAAAGGCCAGCAGCGTATAACGGAAAAAGCGGATCGGTTGACCGGCACGTTCGGCGAAGCCAGCCACTACTAGATTGGCGCTGGCACCGATCAGCGTACCATTACCACCCAAACAGGCCCCCAGCGATAACGCCAGCCATAGCGGCAACAACCCCTGTTCGCCACCGAAAGTTGGAGCCATAGCCTTGATCAATGGGATCATGGTGGCGACGAAAGGAATGTTATCGACAATCGCCGACAATACAGCCGAAGCCCACAAGATCACCATGGTGGTAGCGGTCAGATTGCCACCGGTCATATTTACCATCTTCTCGGCCAGCAGCCTGAGCAAACCGGTACTGTCCACGCCATGCACCACGATAAACAGCCCGACGAAGAAGAAAATCGTGATCCATTCCACTTCCTTAAACGAATCCAGCACATGCTCACTCTGATGCTCGGCGTCACGCCCCAGGTTGGCCAGCAACAACAGTAGCGCCGCACCGGTCATAGCCACGGTAGCCGCTTCCAGATCGAGTGCCTTGGCAAATACGAAACCGGTAATCACCAACGCGATCACACTCAGGCAATACTTCAGCAACCGGTAATCGGTGATGGCTTCGCGCTCGTTGAAACGCATCACACGCTCACGTGCTTCGGGGGTGGCTCGCAGCCGCCGACCCCAAATCAGATAGATCGGAATCAACACCATCGCCATGATGACGACAATGAGCGGCGCCAAGTGATGAACGAAATCATTGAAAGTCAGGCCGGTGGCCGAACCGATCATGATATTGGGTGGATCGCCGATCAGGGTCGCGGTACCACCGATGTTGGACGAGAAAATCATCGCGAATAGATACGGATAGGGATCGACCTTGAGTTCCTCAGTGATCAGCAAGGTCACCGGTACCACCAACAGCACGGTGGTCACGTTATCCAGAAATGCCGAAGTCACCGCCGTCACCAGCGAGATCATCACCAGAATACCCCAAGGTCGCGCATTGACCTTCTTGGCCGACCAAATCGCCATGAACTGGAACACGCCAGATTGGCGCGTGATAGCCACGATCACCATCATCCCGATCAGCAAACCGATGGTATTGAAGTCGATACCTTGAATCGCGGCTTCCTGATTGAGGATGCCAAGCACAATCATCAGGCCCGCCGCCAACAAGGAGACGATGGCCCGATTGATCTTTTCGCTCATGATCACCACGTAAGTGATCAAGAATAAAATAGCCGCAGCCCACATGGGGTTTAGGCCAAACAGCAGCGATGCTGTACCCGCTTCAGAACCGTGCATTCAAACCTTCTCCGCCATGAGTTTTTCCAACACATCCCAAAACGAAATCATGCCCTCCAATTGCTTACTGGTCTTATCCACCACGGGCACGCTGGCAGTGCGCCCATGCAGCATCAGTAACATGATGTCCATGGCGGAGGTATCAGGGCCTGCGACTTCATGGATGTTCACCCAGTTTTTCACCGGTTCCTCGCACCGTCCAGCGAAGCGCTCGGCTAAATCGCCAAGGTTTTCCGTCACGAAAGACACCTTATCCAACCCATACTTATCCAGCACCGCCTTGGGTAAGGTCAGCTTCAGCAGCGAATAGATGCTGAAGGTTCCTAAATAGCGGCCTTGCTCGTCCACCACTGGCAGATGGCGTAGATGATGTTTGAGAATCTGATTAGCGGCGACTGCCACCGTGTCGGTGGGTCGCAGCGTCATCGGCTTGGGGTTCATGAGAATTCTGGCATTCATGGCGAATCCTGAATGAGAAGAAAGGATTGTCAGACGATTAGCTGTGAAAAAACGCTCAGTCGTCGATCAATACAGCGGGGAACTAGCCCGGTACCAGAGTTCTTGAGGTTTCGTGGATGGTCAGTACGCCGTAAAACTGGACAGGCTCCAGAACCAAAACGATCAAAGCGGTTGCGGGCAGCATTCAGCCAAAAGTATTGCCGTTCCAGCCCCAATGGGTGGCGGCAACACTGGTGAAGCCCAGATAGATTCGGTCGGACGGGATGCCTAGACGTTCGTGCAGCAGAGCGCAAATCCGCTTGGACAGCTCGCGGTTGACCTCACTGCTCAGGTTGCCAATGCTGCGAATCTCGGCGTAGGCGGCTGGGCCTTCGGTCCCGCTCATCAACATGGCTGTTTGGTGAAGCGTGACCATCACGTAGCGCTCTGGCTTGCCAATGCACTCAGCGACAATTTGCGATAGTGGAGCGAGCAACTCATGACGCTGCTGGTTGGAAAGCGGTACCGACGTTTGCAGAGCCAGCAAAGGCATAGCACGAACCTCCAGAATAGGGAAAAAGCGGGGGAAGCGTGACCGAGGACGCAGAGAACGCCTCATCGCTGCAAAGCATAGCACGGGTAAGTTGGAGGTTTTAGGCAGGGGATGTGCAGTGAACAAGCATCACATCCTCCGCTCTCGCCGGTCTGAAACGCCGACGGGAGCGGTGCAAGATTTCACCCAGTAATGGGCGGTTCCGTGGGTGTTGAACCAGCTTCGACCACAGGGGCGGAAGATTCGCTTGCAGAGATCTCCGATATAGTCTCACCGTCGGAAGAAGTGGCGATTTCGTCCGCCTCAGGCGGAGAGATCTCTGGCGTGATTTCATCGGCAGAAGCGGCAGTTTCATCTGCTGCGGCCAACGGAACTGGTGCGGCGGTCAAGCGATCACCCAGGATCGCCCTAGCCTCACCCAAATGCCAAGCAACGTTATCCAGATCAGTGTGCGATTTGTGTACCCAGGCTTCACCCCAATAGAAGTTGCAACTGGTCTCGGCGCGCAGCAAATGCCAATGGGCCTCGTTGATCACTCGCGCTAGTTCGGGATTGGGATCTCCAACCCGCAGTGTCGCCTGTGCTACGGTGTGAAATTCCCGGCTGATTTCATGGAGCCGCACCATGGTATCGCGCTGTGCCCAAGATCCCTGCCATTGATGAAAATCCCAGCCGTGATGCTCATCGGTATTCCAAGCACCGCGCCGGATAGTGACTTGGCCGTAAGTACCGAAGCGATCCAGATACTCGGTGATGAAGGTCGGCCGCAGCGAGGAATGGCCCGCTCGGATCTCCTCCATCGCCTGACGGTAGAAATAAGTCCAGAAATTGGAATTATCGCTCACATTGCGGAACCAGCCGCCATTGTCACCATCGGTGGCGGTGGTCACCAGCGGCGGAAAATCGCACCACTTGGTACGCTCATGCAGCTCGTGATAAAACCAGCCGTAATCCATACCGGCCAGTTGTGCATCGGACAGCTCTCGGTCACGCACAATAATCGCGATTTGTTCGCCGCCGTATTCAGCGAGGTGTGGCCGGTAGCGTAGCTCGTGCCAGTTCATCGAACCGACTGGATCGACGTACTCGCAATCCACCATGACATAGCGATAACCCGCTCGCTTCAGGTGCGGAATCAAGCGCATGTCGAAACCCATTTCCGGCGGCCAGAATCCGTTGAATTGGCTCCGCCAGAACAAATGCCGTGCCATGGACCGCCAGCGAGTAATTTGTTCGTCCCAATCAGCCTCCGGAATCAGCGCCATAACGGGATGGTAATAGCCGGTACCGAGAATTTCGAACAAGCGCTCATTCTGCAGGTGCCAGAGCAGCTTGCCGCAATCGACGACGCCATAGACGCGCTCTTGGAATTCTGGATTAGATAGGGATTCTAACAAGGTTCCAGATAGCGACAGATGAACGCGAGCGATGTCCTGATAGTCCCACAACACGCGCGGCATGCGGTCGTAAGCGAATAGAATTTCCTTAGTTTCCCATTCCCTAGTATCGAGCAAATATTCAAGATTGTTGGGGGGTTGGTGCATATTGAGCACCAGTGCATGATGAATATCTCGCATCGCGCGTCTCCTCATTATCGTTTGGGCGATGACCTAAAACCCTTGGCAAGTGGGGTCGATCCCAGCTCTACGGATCGAAGCCCACAGCGGCAGCAAGCACACTACGGAATAGACTGGCGCAGTGAAATCGATGCCGAATGGGTCAAGGATACCACCACCACCTGCATGATCGGCCCACTCTTGAGCAATTTGCCAAGCCACACACCGCCCACACGTCCAATCAGTACCAAAGGTTTTCCTATAA
>JACSSB010000228.1 GCA_014879435.1 Phycisphaerales bacterium | reverse complement strand
ACAAACAGCACCACATCGTTCAGACCCAAGCTTTGGACTTTTTTGCGTAGATCATCCGCATAACGTTGCCGACGCGGCTCTATGCCGCCGACGATCAGCCCATGAACGGGGTGCCCCTCCGCTCGCAGCCGAGCGATCAGCTCGATAAAGGTTTCATGACCCTTCAGCCGACTCAAGCGACCGGGCAAGGTTAAGACCGGTCCTTCTTGTAATTGTGGATAGTGTCGATACCAATCAGTCAGCCATTCGGGCGAGGGTTGATAGCCTTGGGGAAAATCCAGCGGGTCCACCCCTCGTTGGATGATCTGGATGCGCTCAGCCGCTAACTCGGGATAATGCTGCTGCAGATAAGCCCGCACCGTATCGGATACCGCGATCACCCGTTCGCCTCGGGTCATGATGGCGCTGTAGGGAGAAACCGAATACAAGCCATGCACGGTGGTGATCAAACGCGGTCGGGTCGCTGGGTTCATCCGCCGCCAAGCCAGCCAAGCGATCCAGGCTGGCAGGCGCGAACGGACATGCAGAATATCGATGTGCTGTTCGCTCAACCAGCGTCGCAACGGTCGGACCCAACGCAGCACCCACGGTGATTTGGCACCCAGTGGCCAGGCTAGATGTTCGCTCCCCTCCCGCAGCAATTCCGGCACCAGTCGTCCACCTGCGGAAATCACCACCGAACGATGACCGTGACGGACCAATTCCTGGGCAATCTCCAGCGTACCTCGCTCGACACCGCCACCGTTGAGTGCGGGCAGCAACTGCACCACGCTCAACGGAGCCATTGTTCGACGATCCAATGGGCGCAGCGTTCTGCTTCGTTGAAGGCTCCAGGCGGCCGCTTGAGATGTGGCTGGCGTTGCCACGCGGCGAAGGGAGTGATCCAGCCTGTACCGGCGAGTTTATCCAGTCCCCGACTAATTCGAGTGGCCTGGATTCGCGGTACGTCCAACACGCCGACGGCGGCCCCGGCGGTCAACGCTTCGTAGATCATGGAAACGCTGTCGGCGCTGACCCAGACCTGTCCCGCTCGCGCCAATTGTGTGGGTAGCCAGTCCGGCCCGGTTGCCTCGACCGGAACGACCGTCAGTCGGGCATCCGCTCGCTTACGATAATGGGCTAGGAAAGAGTTCGGGGTGCGGCGCGAGGTAGTCAAAGTCCAATGCATCGCTGGATCGGCGCTCAGCACAGCGGCAATTTGCGCCTGCAACGCAGCATCGTTCCATCCAAAGTGCGCAGAAGGTCCGCCAATCAGAAACAGTCCTTGTTTCGGTTCCAGGGTGGCGGAATAGTGGATGTGATTGAGTGCACCACGGGTGCTCAGCACATTGGCACGCGCTGGTGGCGTGTCATGTTCGGGGATCAGGCACAGATCGAATAAACCAAGCGGTAAACTGGGTCGCATCAGCACCACGATCTTGCCGCCCCGTTGGTGGCGGGCAATCAGCAGGGAAAGGTGGCTGCGATGACCCGCCCCGATCAGTAAATCCGGCGGCGGCAGCGTCCGCCACGCCATCGGGCAAGCGACCAAAGCGCGAAGCGCCGAAGCAGTGGATAAAAGGCTTGGCTCCACCACTTCGACCCGCTGCAATCGGCCCAAGGCTTCAATCAATCCCTGACTCTGATGGTCGTGCCCGGCCTTGCCGTCACTGAATCGCCAGATGATCAGCGGGTGTCCCGGCGCTTTCACCTGCGGTCGAACAGTGGCTTAGTCCACCAGCAAGAAATCGGCGCTGCAGTACGGACACCGAGCCTTGCCAGTGGCTTTAATCGGTAGATAAACCTTTGGGTGGGAGTTCCACAACATCATTTCCGGCAGGGGGCAGGATACCGGTAAATCGGCATGGCTGACCTCGTAAACCTTCTGAGTATTAGGCATGGCCTTGGCGGGAGTGGCGACGGAAGCGGCAGCCATGGTGTTGTTCTCCTGGTGGGTACGAGTGGATTTGATCGATATTGAATGAATTATGCGTGAAGCCGAAGCGACACAATGCTCAAACCAGCGTCAACCAATCGGGATATTCTTCGCGACGGCCTTGTACCTGGTCGAAATACAGTTTTTGTAGGCGTTCGGTGAGCGGACCACGCCGACCACTGCCAATGGTGCGCCCATCCACTTCGCGGATCGGCGTCACTTCGGCAGCAGTACCGGTGAAAAAGGCTTCATCGGCGATGTAGACCTCGTCGCGGGTGATGCGCTTTTCCCGAACTGGAATCCCAAGCGTCGTGGCAAAGCGAATGATGGTGTCGCGGGTGATGCCTTCCAGCGCCGAGGTCAGATCCGGGGTGTAGATGATGCCATCGCGGACGATAAAGATATTCTCACCGCTCCCTTCCGCCACGTAGCCTTCGGTGTCCAGCAGCAGCGCCTCATCGTAGCCATCGCGCAGAGCATCGGACAGTGCCAACATCGAATTCATGTAATTGCCGTTGGCTTTGGCCTTGCACATGGCGATGTTGACATGATGCCGACTGAACGACGAAGTACGAATACGAATACCACGTTCCAGGTTTTCCGCACCCAGATAGGCACCCCATTCCCAGGCGGCGACGATGGTATGGACCTTGAGATTATCGGCGCGTAATCCCATGCCTTCGGAACCGTAGAAACACATCGGCCGGATATAGGCACTGGCTAGGTTATTGGCACGTACAGCCTGTCGGCAGGCTTCGTTGATTTCGGCCTTACTGTACGACAGTGGCATACTCAGGATATGAGCGGAACGAAATAAGCGGTCGGTATGCGCCTGCAAGCGGAAAATCGCCGTGCCTCGATCCGTGGCATAGGCCCGAACACCCTCGAACACTCCCATACCATAGTGGAGGGTGTGAGTCAGCACATGGGTGTTGGCCTCGCGCCAGGGCACCAATTCACCGTCATACCAGATCAGGCCATCACGGTCGGACATCGTCATCGTTTGCTTCTCCAAAACAAGGCGGCCGGTGCCCCGCGCTGGCGCTCGCCGCTGAGTGCGTTGTTACTGCTTCGGCAAAGGTGAATAAATGTGATTATTCACTGGGTCGCACCTCGCGGAGAGATGCTTCCTGCCTCGAATTCCTGACTGGCTCAGGTTCGTATCTGACAGGTCTTACTTAATTTATAGGAGACTAGAGTCTCACTCCTCGATGCTTCAATCGCCTTCCATCAGGCGCTGCCAGATACGGTAAACATCCCCGCGCATCTTCCGTACTTCGTCGTCTGGAATACGGGCAGGCAATTCTTGCAGTTTGAGTAAATGAATACGCCGACGCAGGTTTCGATAGGCGTTGCGCAACCGAGCGGCATCAGCAGTAGATAAGATACCGAAGCGCTCCAGCCCGTCGATCTGCCGAATATTATCGGGGTAAATCAGCAGATCGGGGTAACGGTGGGCGTTCGCCAGGATTTCATATTGCACCATAAATTCGATATCGGCGATACCACCCCGACCCTGCTTGAGATCGAACAACTCGGCGGTACTCGTATCGAGCTCCGTGCGCATCCGTTCGCGCATATCGCGCACTTCCTGGCGCAGCACGAGGGGGTCGCGCTGGCGTCCCAAGGTGTTGCGACGAATGCTTTGGAAACGCTCGACCAGCGTCGCTGGTCCTGCCACGATCCGAGCCCGAATCAGCGCCTGATGCTCCCAAGTCCAAGCTTGGGACTGCTGGTATTCGATAAATGCCGTGAAGGAACTGACCAACAGACCCGCTCGGCCGCTCGGTCGTAACCGAGTGTCTACCTCGTACAGATCGCCAGCCCCGGTGCTGGTGTTGAGCAGCGAGATAATGCGCTGTACCAGCTTGGCGAAAAAAGCGGCATTGTCGATTTGTCGTGGGCCTGCGGTGACTTGCCGCTCACCGATGCTGTCGTGTAAGAACACCAGATCTAAGTCAGAACCGTAATTCAGCTCGATGCCACCCAATTTGCCATAAGCGACGATGGCGAAACGTGCTTCTCGCTTGGTCCCCTCCACTACGCATTGCGGCTGACCGAAGCGAGGTAGCAGATCGGCCCAGGCCAGATCCAGCACCTTGCAGAGTAGGACTTCGGCGATTTCGGTCAAATGATCACTGACGATCATCAGCGGCATCGCACCGCTGACATCGGCGGCAGCGACCCGTAATACGTTAGCCTGTTTGAAATAACGCAGGGCGTTCAATTGCTCTTCGGCATCGTCTGCTGGTGCGCGTGCCAGATAGCGATCCAGCTCCAATACCAGACGTTGGCGATCCAACGGCGCGTAGAGGGTGGCCGGATTCAACAGATCGTCGAGCAGCAGCGGATAACGAGCCAGATGTGTGGCGATCCAACTGCTGGCGGCGCAGAGCTTGATCAGTTGTGTGAGTGCCTGTGGATGCTCAGCCAACAACGCCAGATACACCGAGCGGCGAGCGACCCGCTCCAGCAAATCGATCACACGCTCCAGAGTGAGCGTCGGTTGTGGGGTCGTAGCCACCGCTTCCAGCACCCGTGGCGCCAGAGTATCTAGACGTTCACGCCCACGCGGACTCATCGCCCGGTAGTTGAAGCTTCTTTTCAAGGCTTCGATCCGGTTCCAGGTACGTTCCGGATCTTCGAAGCCGTGTTTGCGC
>JACSSB010000104.1 GCA_014879435.1 Phycisphaerales bacterium | reverse complement strand
TCGGTCATGCCGCGTGACGCAGCGATCACCTTCTTCCAGGACATGGGGGAAGCGTACAAGGCGCAAATCATCGCCGACATCCCGGCAGGCGAAGACATTTCGCTGTATCGGCAGGACGACTTCATCGACCTCTGCCGTGGCCCACATGTGCCCTCAACCGGTAAGCTCAAAGCCTTCAAGTTGATGAAAGTGGCCGGTGCCTACTGGCGCGGCGACTCCCGCAACGAGATGCTACAACGCATCTACGGCACCGCTTGGACCGATCAAAAGGCGCTGAAAGCCTATTTGCACCGCCTGGAAGAAGCGGAAAAGCGCGATCATCGCCGGGTCGGCAAAGCGCTCGACCTGTTCCATGTCCAGGAAGAAGCACCCGGCATGGTGTTCTGGCACGACCCCGGTTGGCGTATCTATATCGAGGTCCAGAACTACATCCGCGCGATGTTGCGTAAACACGGCTATCAGGAAGTCCACACCCCGCAGATCATCGACCGCAGCCTGTGGGAGCGTTCCGGGCATTGGGAAAAATTCCGCGAGGACATGTTCACCACGTCCTCGGAAAACCGCGACTACGCGGTCAAGCCGATGAACTGTCCCGGCCACATCCAGATTTTCAATCAGGGACTGAAGAGCTACCGCGACCTGCCGCTGCGTTTGGCGGAGTTCGGCTCCTGCCATCGCAACGAAGCGTCCGGTACTCTGCACGGACTGATGCGGGTGCGTAATTTCGTCCAGGACGACGCCCACATCTTCTGCACCGAAGAACAAATTCAAGCCGAAGTATCGGCGTTTATGGATCTACTCTTTGAAATCTACGCCGACTTTGGCTTCAATGAAGTGCAATTGGCGCTGGCGACCCGTCCCGAAAAACGGGTCGGTGCCGATGAAGTCTGGGACAAAGCGGAAACAGCGCTGGAAGTGGCGTTGAATCGTACCGGCTTGCCATGGCGCTTAAAGCCCGGCGAAGGTGCTTTCTATGGTCCCAAGATCGAATTCGTGCTACGCGACTGCCTGGATCGGCTGTGGCAATGCGGCACCATTCAGGTAGATTTCTCCATGCCGGGCCGCTTGGATGCCCACTATATCGCCGAGGATGGCAGCAAACGGGTGCCGGTCATGCTGCACCGGGCTATCCTTGGTTCGCTGGAGCGATTTATCGGTATTCTGGTCGAACAATATGCTGGCGCGTTACCCGCTTGGCTGGCGCCGGTGCAGGCGGTGGTGCTCAATATCACTGATCATCAGGCCAGTTATGTCGCACAAGTGGAAAAAACCCTTATGCAACAAGGTTTCCGCGTTGCGGCTGACTTGAGAAACGAGAAAATCGGTTTTAAAATTCGTGAACACACCTTGCGGCGCGTTCCGTATCTGCTGGTCGTCGGTGACCGGGAAATGGAAACGGAGACAGTCGCCGTGCGTACCCGCACCGGTCAGGATCTGGGTGTCATGCCCCTGACCGCTTTCGCCGAACGGCTGCAAGCCGACATCGCGCGACGCGGGCGAACTGAATAATCCCTGGGAGGACAGTCACATAGCTGCGAACAACGAACTCCGGCTCAACGAAGAGATTACCGGGCGCGAAGTGCGCCTTATTGATCAAGATGGTGAGCAGGTGGGTGTGGTCTCTCTGGTGCAAGCCAGACGACTCGCCGAGGATGCCGAACTGGACTTGGTAGAAATTTCTCCGAATGCCAAACCGCCAGTTTGCCGAATCATGGATTACGGCAAATTTCGGTTTGAGCAAGCCAAGAAGCAGCAAGAAGCGAAGAAGAAACAAAAACAGATCCAGGTCAAGGAGGTTAAATTTCGTCCGGGAACGGACGAAGGAGACTATCAGGTCAAACTACGCAACCTGATCCGTTTCCTAAGCGACGGCGATAAAGCCAAGGTGACGCTGCGGTTTCGGGGCCGCGAAATGGCGCACCAGGATCTGGGCAGCAACCTTCTCAAGCGCGTCGAGGATGATCTCCTGCCTTACGGCTCGGTGGAACAACGGCCCCGGCTGGAAGGACGGCAGATGGTCATGACCCTCGCGCCGGTCAAGAAGAAGTAAATTCCCCCTTGACATGGTTGGCGGTTTCCAGCTTCGGCGTGTGCCGAGGCCTGTCCAGTATTGAGTTTTTTAATTGCGGAGTTATGCAATGCCCAAGATGAAATCCAATCGCGGTGCGGCCAAGCGTTTTAGCCGTACCGGTTCCGGTCAGTTCAAGTGCTCTCACTCGCATTTGCGGCACATCCTGACCAAGAAAAGCGCCAAGCGGAAACGCCAGTTGCGCGGCACCACGCTCGTGGCTGCGGTGGATACACCGGCCGTACGCCAGATGTTGCCTTACAGTTGATAACGCCTGATCGGAGAGATTCCTCATGCCCCGAGTAAAACGTGGCGTTATCGCCCATGCTCGTCACAAGAAAGTTCTGAAGCAGGCCAAAGGCTATTACGGTGCCCGTAGTAAGGTATACCGCGTCGCCAAACAGGCCGTAATCAAAGCCGGCCAGTATGCCTACCGCGACCGCCGTCAGAAGAAGCGCGATTTTCGTGCATTGTGGATTGTCCGTATCAACGCGGGTGCCCACGAAAATGGTCTGTCCTACAGCCGTATGATCAACGGCTTGAAGCAGGCCGCCATCGAGATTGATCGCAAGGTGTTGGCTGATCTGGCGGTGTTTGATAAGCCTGCCTTTGCCGCATTGGCCAGCCGCGCCAAGACCGCGCTCGGCATCGCTTGAGTCGACCGCTAGGCCGGATTCCGGTCTGGCGGCGTGCGGATTCCGAACGGGGAAAGGGCGTAGGGTCCTTTCCCTTTTTTCGTGAGTTATCGTTGAGGGAATCGTCAGCGTGGAACTGTTGTTGCCCGAATTGCTGCGAACCGCCCAGGCTGCTATTGCCGAAGCGGGTGACCTCGCTGCCTTGGATCAGGCGCGCGTGCGTTATCTGGGTAAGAAAGGCGCACTCACCGAGCGTCTAAAGGAATTGGGACGGCTAGCGCCCGAGGAACGGCGCCAGGCTGGTCAGGAGATTAACGAGGTCAAGCAGGCGCTGGAAACCGCGCTCACCGTGCGCAAGGCCGAATTGGAGGCTGTGGCACTGGAGGCCCGTTTGGCTGGTGAAGCGATTGATGTAACCTTGCCAGGGCGTGGCCAGTATCCAGGCGGTTATCATCCGGTCAGTCGTACCCTGGCCCGGATCGAAGCCTTATTCGCCCGGATCGGGTTCGAGGTCGTCGAAGGACCAGAAGTCGAGGACGATTTTCATAATTTCGAGGCACTCAACATTCCCGCCCATCATCCGGCGCGGGCGATGCACGATACCTTTTATTTCGACCCGCATACGCTGCTGCGTACCCACACCTCGCCGGTACAGATTCGGGTGATGGAGCGGCAGGAACCACCAGTGCGCGTTATCGCGCCGGGCCGGGTCTATCGCTGTGATTCTGATATTACCCACAGCCCGATGTTCCATCAGGTCGAAGGCTTGTTGGTAGATGAGGGGGTCAGCTTCGCGGATTTGAAGGGCGTGTTGGACGATTTCCTGCGCCAGTTCTTCGAGCGCGATTTGGCGGTGCGCTTTCGCCCCTCCTATTTTCCATTCACCGAACCGTCCGCCGAGGTGGATATTCAGTGTGTGATTTGCGGTGGTGGTGGCTGTCGCGTCTGTAAGCACAGCGGTTGGTTGGAAGTTTTGGGCTGCGGTATGGTGCATCCGGCGGTGTTCGAGCAGATCGGCATTGATACCGAGCGCTATACCGGTTATGCCTTTGGCATGGGGGTCGAGCGACTCACCATGCTGCGTTATGGTGTCAACGACCTGCGGTTGTTCTTCGACAACGATCTGCGCTTCCTGCGGCAATTCCAGTAAAACGGTGCCGGGAGATCCGATGTGAAAGTAAGCGAGCAATGGCTACGGGACTGGGTTGAGCCTACCGTATCCGGTGCCGAATTGGCGGCGCGGCTGACCATGGTCGGCTTGGAAGTGGATCGTATCGAGTCGGCAGCACCCGCGTTCGAGCGGGTCGTGGTCGGCCGCGTGGTGGATTTGAACCCACATCCTCAAGCAGATCGTCTGCGCGTGGCGATGGTGGATGTCGGTGGCGCGGAGCCACTACAAATTGTTTGCGGCGCTCCCAATGTGGCCGTTGGCCTGTGTGCGCCCACGGCATTGGTTGGCGCGGTGCTGCCCGGTGACTTGACTATCAAGAAGTCGAAACTCCGCGGCGTCGAGTCGTGGGGGATGTTGTGTTCAGCTAAGGAACTGGGCTTGGCGGAAAGCTCTGAGGGCTTGTTGCCGCTGCCGCCGGATAGCCCGCCGGGTCAGAATGTGCGCGACTTGCTGGGCCTGGATGATGGAATCATCGAAATCGAATTGACCCCTAATCGCGGCGATTGCTTGGGCATGGAGGGGATTGCCCGCGAAGTGGCAGCACTGGATCGCCGCGAATTCCGGGCGTTAGCGGTCGATGCGGTGGAGCCGGTGTCCGATGCCATCTTTCCGATAACTCTGCTCGATCCGGCTGGTTGTCCGCGCTATGTGGGCCGAGTGATCCAGAATGTCGATCCTGCCGCCGAAACACCGCTGTGGATGCGAGAGCGCTTACGCCGCGCTGG
>JACSSB010000226.1 GCA_014879435.1 Phycisphaerales bacterium | reverse complement strand
AGCCGGGCCTTGGCCGTGTTGAGCGAGGCGATAGCGGCATCCATTTGTGCCTTGGAGATCAGTTGCCGCTGGTAGATACCCTTGGTCCGGTCGTATTCGGCTTGGGCTTCGATAGCGCGTGCTTGGGCCTCGCGCAGATTGGCCTGCGCTTGCTCCAGCCCAGCACGCTGTTCGATGTTGCGAATACGGATGATCGGGGTGCCCTGTGGCACGAAGTCGTTGACATCGACCATGATTTCCTCGACCCGGCCAGCCGTTTGGGCGGAGACGGTGCTCTGATTGACCGCTTCAACCACGCCATTGAGTACTTGCTCCTCAGGTAGAGTTTGTTGTTGGGCTGTGACAATCGGGAATGGAAGCGGGGTAGAGGCCGATGTTTTCAGTGCGATGATCGACAGCAGGCAGCCGAATAGCGGTAGCAGGAGTGAGCGTATCGGTGCGGGCATGGAGTTGTCCCCCTGAAACAGATTTGAGATCTTTGTATATTAATACATTAGAAATCTCTAATATTTCAAGGCGACAAACAAACCCGGTCGGAAAAAAGTCCCCTGATGATTTATTCCAACAGTAATGCCGGAATCAGCAGCGCGATGGTTTCCGTCAGCTCACAGGCGGCACCCAAGGTATCGCCCGTAGTACCGCCCAATCGGGTCAGCAACCAATGACGCATGCTGAAAAACCCTCCGGTCAGTATGCCGAGCAGCAGGCCGCCTTCTTGCCAGTCCAGTAGCCAAATCGTGGCGAGGGCTACCAGCGCTGTCAGCATGGTGCAGCTCAGTCGTGGCAGATAATTGGCATAAGGTGCGCCCAATCCATCCGGTCGCACGTAGGGCGTAGTCACCAGCAGCAGCACGATAGCGGAGCGGCCCAGTACTGGAGCCAGTAGTAGCAGGGCACGAGCATCCCCGGCCAGTAGCACCTGTAGAGAGGCGAATTTGGTCAGCAGCACCAGCACGATCACCACTACAGCCATCGGACCGCTGCGCGGATCTTTCATGATGGCCAAGGTTCGGTCACGGTCGCCGATACCACCGATCCAAGCATCGGCCGTATCAGCTAATCCATCCAGATGCAAACCACCGGTCAACAGTACCCAAATCACCAGGACCAGCGCCGCCAGTACCCCAGATTCGGTAAGCCAGAGGGCGGTGTGTAATCCGGCCAGCAACGTGCCGATGAGCAAGCCAATCGCTGGGAAAAACAGCACAGACAGCCCCAGCTCTTCAGGTTTTGGTGGCGTTGTGGAGGATGGAACCGGTAGCCGGGTCAGCAATTGCAGGGCCAGAACAAAAGCGCGTGGAATCATGCCACCCGGCCGTTGTGAAACACGAGTCGAGGTTCGGCATCCGAGTCGTGAAAACAATGTACCCGACTGAGCGCGGCGAAGGGCACTTCAAAGCGCCACAAGCGTTGTAGGGGCATGTCCAGAATCCGGTGCAGCACCATGCGGATCGTGCCACCATGGGCGATCAGTAACACATGCTGACCGTGATAGCGTTCCAGTAGTGCCGACCACGCCTGAGCGACTCGGTGATCGAAATCGACAACGGATTCGCCTTCTGGAATCGGGTGAGCGACGGGATCACGCCAGAATTGCGTCAAGGCGAGCGTGTCGTTGTTATGGACTTCGGCGACGCTGCGGCCTTCCCAGATGCCAAAGCGGATCTCGCTGAAGTCCTGAACGATTTCCAGAGGTCGATTCAAATGTTCGGCCAATTCATGGGCGAATGCGGCGCAACGGGTCAGCGGCGAACTGATGATTGCCTCCCAGCCGCGAAAATCGCCGACGGCTGTTCGCATCTGCTGCCATCCTTGCGGACTGAGCGGGTCATCCAGCGCACCGCGAAATTTTTTTCCACCCATCGGTTCGCCGTGTCGCAGCAAGTCGATCGTAGTGAAGGAATTCATACTTGTGAAACTCCAGCTTCGGTAAAAGTCGCCATACGGGCGTGCAGGGCGGCGGCGGCACGCAGAATCGGCATCGCCACTGCTGCGCCACTGCCTTCGCCCAAGCGCATTTCCAGATCCAGCAGCGGTTGTGCCTTCAAAGCATCCAGCAGTCGGCGGTGGCCTTGTTCGGCAGAGCGATGCGCGTAAAACAACCAAGCGGCAAGTTGTGGCTGATGTCGAACCGCTACTAGAGCGGCGGCAGTAGTGATAAAGCCATCTACCAAGACCGGCAGGCCCACTTGAGCACAGCGCAGATAAGCGCCAGTCAGTGCGGCGATTTCAAAGCCGCCCAATTGCCGCAGAGCCGTAAGCGGTCGATCACTGTGGTGACGCGCCAGTGCCCGTTCGATGGTCAATGCCTTGTGAGTGATGCCGGCGGTGTCCAGACCGGTGCCGGAGCCAGCCAGTTCGGCAGCGGGTAGCCCGAGCAGAGAACAGGCGATAGCGGTAGCGCTGGTGGTGTTGCCGATACCCATTTCGCCGCCGATGAATAGCCGTGCACCACCGATTGAGGCGCGTTCAGCGGCAGCACGGCCTACTTCCAGTGCCTCATACAGCTGTTCGATGCTCATGGCCGGTTCATAGACGAAATTAGCGGTCCCGGCTGCGATCCGGGCATCCAGCACTCCCGGCAGATCCTCCAGCGGTTGCACGGTGCCGACATTCACGACTTCCAGCCGCGCATTCCATTCCTGGGCCAGCACGCTGATTGCGGCGCCGCCACGCGCGAAATTGCGTACCATTTCGGCGGTGACGACTTGCGGAAAAGCCGATATGCCTTCAGCGGTGACGCCATGGTCGGCGGCGAACACGGTGATCCATGCCCGATCCAGTTGGGGTTGCTGGGTATTTTGCATCGCCGCTAGGGTCGCGCCGATCTGTTCCAATCGACCCAGTGAACCGGGCGGCTTAGTCAATTGTGCCTGTCGCTCGTGGGCAGCGGCAAGCACGGCGGTGTCGGGACCGGGAATGGAGTCGTCGAACCAATGATGACTCATGTCAGGCAATCCTTGAGAGTAAGGGGTAGACCGGCAACTACCAGGGTAACGCGATCGCATCGATGGGCGAGCGCTTGATGCAGTTGACCGGCTTCGTCGCGGAAACGGCGGGCCAGAGGATTGATCGGGACGATACCCTGGCCGACTTCGTTGCTGACCAGCAGGATCTGTCCGGGTAGCTGGGGCAGGGTATCCAGTAGTGCACGCCTTTCGGTATTCAGGCGATCCTCACCGGCGGCTAGCAAGTTACCGAGCCACAGTGTCAGGCAATCCACCAGCAAGCAACGATCCGCAGCGGCGTATGCTTGCAGGGTGGAGGCCAGCGCCAGCGGCTCTTCTACCAGTCCCCAGTCGGCAGGGCGTTCGGCACGGTGACGAGTAATGCGCTCGACCATCTCCGCGTCACCGGCCTGAGCTGTGGCGAGATAAATCACGTTCAGACCAGTGGTGGTGGCTCGACGTTGGGCGAAGGCGCTTTTACCAGAACGGGCGCCGCCGAGGATCAGCTCTTTCATAGTGAAGATTATGCGTATGATTTGGGAAGCTGGTGGCGATTGATGATTGTGGGACGATTGGCGATTAGAACGGATTATTATCGTTGATTTCAATCGATAACCAAAGGTCACATGCTTTTTGATGGGGCGGTTGTGTTTTATCGTCGTTGCGCCTTGGAGCCTTTCTTTCTAGAATGTTCGCCCCCTTGCGGTCCAGACCGGACCGTGACTCCTTGCCTCACCGATGACGGGAGGCTGTTTTTATATCCGTAGGGAGCCTACATGCGACATTATGAAATCGTGTTTCTGGTCCATCCCGACCAGAGCGAACAAGTTCCAGCGATGATCGAGCGCTATCGGGCGATGGTCGAGGAAAGCGGTGGCCAAGTCCATCGCTTGGAAGACTGGGGTCGGCGGCAACTGGCTTATCCGATCAATAAGATCCATAAAGCGCACTATGTACTGATCAATGTGGAGTGCGGGCAGGCGGTGTTGGACGAGTTACAGAGCGCCTTCCGTTTCAATGACGCCGTGATCCGCAATCTGGTCATCCAGCGAGACGGACCAGATACCGAACCGTCACCGTTGGTCAGATCGCGTGATGATCGCGATGGGCGCGGTGATCGTGATGATCGCGATGATCGTGACGATCAGGATGATCGCGGTGGTGATCGTGATGACCGTGACACGGACGACGAAGTCGATGTCAACGAGGAAATCGTCTGAACGGGTGTTGGCCCTTATTTACCGCTTACCACCATGCCGTCTGTGTTGCCCGCTGATAATTGTTTGATCATCGCGGGTCAGGTTGCGGGAGCTTGCGAAACCCGTCATTCGCCGACGGGCGTGCCCATCAGCCAATTTTTATTGGAGCATCATTCCGGCCAAGTGGAAGCCGATGTTTCGCGCCAAGCGCACTGCCGGATTCCGGTACTGGCCTGCGGCGAAGCTCTGGCTAGTATCGCTAGCCAATTGATGGTGGGCGCCCGCTTGCGGGTGCAAGGCTTTATTAGTCGCGCCAATAACCGGCGCGAGGGTGAATACCGTTTGGTATTGCATGCGGCCCGCATCGAGATACTTGATCACGAACTCTCCGAGGATTGAATCCCATGTCACGTTTTTTTCGTCGTAAGAAGTTTTGCCGTTTCACCGCCGAAGGCGTCAAGGAAATCGACTACAAGGACATCGCCACTCTGAAAAATTACATCAGCGAGACGGGCAAGATCGTGCCAAGTCGTATCACCGGCACCAAGGCGCGCTACCAGCGCCAGCTCTCGGTGGCGATCAAGCGTGCACGTTTCCTGGCGCTGCTACCGTACTGCGACCGGCATTAAATCTGTCGCATCGGCCGGCCGGACCGGTCGAGGGAGCAATCTGGGATGAAAGCGCTCGCTACCTTCGTTATTCGTGGCCGGTTGGCCGCCGCGCTGGTTGCGGCGACCACGGCGGTATTGTTCTGGTTATTTCCACCTTTCCTGATTTTATCGGGAGCGGTGGTGGCGCTGGTGACTTTACGCCGAGGCGCGATTGAAGGAGCGTTGCTGGCCGGATTGGCTGGATCGGGTGCCATCGTATTGGCCGGATTGGTGCTGAACGCGCCTTGGCTGATGCTGTGGGTCTTGCTGGCTTGTTGGGTGCCGCTGTGGGTACTGGCGCTGGTGTTACGTGCCACGATCTCGCTGTCGGCGGCGTTGCGGGTGGTTGCCCTATTCGGGTTGCTAGGCGTGGGTGGGTTTTATCTAGTACTGGGCGATCCGGCGATCTGGTGGACCCAAATCCTGGAGCACCTAAGGCCGCAATTGACGGTGATGGCGCCGCCACAATCGCTGAGCGATTCAGCCACAGGGGAGCAGTTGTTGGATTTATTGAAGGACTGGGCGCCATTTTTGCCAGGACAGGTAGTCGGTGCGGGCTTGTTGCTGGTGATGGCGAGCCTGCTTCTCGGTCGCTGGTGGCAGGCGCTGCTGTTCAATCCTGGTGGTTTTCGTCCCGAATTTCAGCAACTGCGATTGGGGCGCCCGCTCGCGGCCCTGGTGCTGGTTCTGTTCGGCACGGCCCTGCTGTCCGGTTGGCCATTTCTGATCAATCTGGTCATGGTGCTGGGGTTGCTCTACAGCGTACAAGGTATCGCTGTAGTGCATGCTCTGGTATTCAAGCTGCAGCTCTCTCCGGCTTGGTTGCTGCTGTTTTATCTGTTGCTGGTCCCGCTACTGTCGCAAGTGATCATGGCATTGGGTATTGCCGACGCCTGGGCCGATTTTCGAGTGCGCATCCGACCGCGGAGCGGCTCCTGAATTCATCCAAAATCTTATATTGAAGCGTACATCGGAGTTCAACGATGGAAATCATTCTGCTGGAAAAAATTGTGGATCTGGGCGGTCTGGGTGACCGAATCAAGGTAAAGCCGGGTTATGCCCGTAATTTTCTGATTCCCAAAGGTAAAGCGACTGAGGCCACTGCGGCCAACATCGCCCGATTCGAGGCCCGTCGCGCCGAGCTGGAGCGGGTTGCCGCCGAAGCCTTAGCCAAAGCCAAGACCCGTGCCGAGCAACTGGTCGAGCTGATCGTCACCTTGTCGGTCAAGACCGGTAGCGAAGGCCGCTTGTTTGGTTCGGTCGGTGCCGCCGACATCGCCAATGCGGTATCGGCTGCTGGGATCGAATTACAGAAACAAGAGATCCGGCTCCCCGCCGGTTCGATTCGTCAAACTGGCGAATACGATGTGGATCTGGTGCTGCATCCAGAAGTGAAAACCCAGATTCGGGTCAACATCATCGCTGAAACTTGAGTCGCGTTCACGTTGGGAATTTGGGCTAGACTGAAACCATTTCCCGCGTGTGAGCGTCTCCTCCTGACAGGCGCGGCTTCGAACGCCTGTCCCCATCCCCCTCGCGGGAGTTTCGTGGCCGTACCGCCGGTATATTGCGGCGGGCGGCGGATCACCGGTAATTTCCGAGAGCTCCGTCATGCTGCCCGTTTCCCCGTTCCCTAGTCGTAAGGAAATCGCTGCCGAAGTGTTGCGGGTCCCGCCGCATTCGCTCGAAGCCGAGCAAGCCGTACTGGGCGGTTTGATGCTGGATAATACCACCTGGGATCAGGTGGCTGACCGTCTGGATGAGAGGGATTTCTATCGTGCTGACCATCGACTGATCTTTCGCGCTATCCGTCGGCTGGCCGAGCAAGGCAAGCCATTCGATTTTTTGACTTTGGCGGAATGGCTAGAGGATCGCAACGAGCTGGAAGAGGGCGGAGGTTTTGCGTATCTGGGCGTCTTGGTGCGAGATACCTTAAGTGCCGCCAACGTCAGTGCTTATGCCGATATTATCCGTGAGCGCGCGATCCGCCGTGAATTGATCCGCACTGCCGCCGAGATCGCCGATAGCGCCTACGATCCCAAAGGTCGTGATAGCAAGGCGCTGCTGGATGATGCGGAAAAAAAGGTATTCGCTATCGCTGAGCGCGGTTCGCGTACTCAAGAGGGTTTCGCCAATATGAAGGAATTGTTGGCGAGCACGGTGGAGCGGATTGATCTATTGTTCCAGAGCGAAAACCCTATCACTGGTATTCCTACCGGATGGGCCGATTTCGATGACAAGACGGCGGGCTTACAGCGTGGTGATTTGATCGTGATCGCTGGGCGGCCGTCGATGGGCAAGACCGCCTTTGCCATGAATATCGCCGAATACGCGGCGATTCAGGTCAAATGTCCGGTGGCGGTGTTCAGCATGGAGATGCCGGGCGAGAATCTGATCATGCGCTTGATGTCCTCGCTGGGGCGGATCGATCAGCATCGGGTGCGTACCGGACGGCTGGAGGAAGAGGACTGGCCGCGTTTAACCTCGGCGGTGACCATGCTGTCGGAAGCGCGGCTGTTCATCGATGACAGTTCCAACCTGAGTCCGAACGAATTGCGCGCACGAGCCCGCCGCCTACACCGGCAGGAGGGGCAACTGGGCTTGATTGTGGTGGATTATCTGCAATTGATGCAGGTGCCGGGCACCAACGAAAACCGTGCCACTGAAGTCTCTGAAATTTCCAGAGCGCTCAAGGCTTTGGCCAAGGAATTGTCGGTACCGGTGCTGGCGCTATCGCAGCTCAACCGTACCTTGGAGCAGCGCGGCGACAAACGACCGATCATGTCGGATTTGCGCGAATCAGGCGCAATCGAACAGGACGCGGACCTGATCTGCTTTATCTATCGCGACGAAGTTTACAATCCCGACAGTCCCGATAAGGGTGTCGCTGAGATTATCATCGGCAAACAGCGTAATGGTCCCATTGGGGTCACACGTCTGACTTTCCTGGGGCAGTACACGCGCTTTGAGAGCTATGCCCCCGAATTCTACTCGGTAGGTTCCGGTTATGAGTCGAGCAACCACGGCACGCCTCGATCTGGGGGCGCTGGTTCACAATCTACAGCGGGTCCGAGCGGTAGCACCGGGCCGGCGGGTGGCGGCCGCCGTTAAAGCGGATGGCTACGGGCATGGTCTGGTGCGAGTCGCCTGTGCGCTAGATGCCGATGCCTTTGCAGTAGCCTGTATCGAAGAAGCGTTGATTCTGCGTGAAGCCGGTATTAACCGACGCATCGTGTTGCTGGAAGGCGTATTTGAAGCGGAAGAGTTGCTAGCTTGCGCCCGTCATGATCTAGATATCGCTATCCATCATCCCGAACAGTTACGCATGTTGGAATTGGCGCGACTGGAGCAGCCGCTGCGCGTCTGGTTAAAGATAGATAGCGGGATGCATCGTCTGGGATTGGAACCCGACACCTTATTGACAGTGCGTCAGCGTTTGCATGCTTGTCCAGTGGTGCATACTCAGATCAAGCTGATGAGTCATTTGGCGCGGGCCGACGAGCGGGATTGCGACTACACCGTCCAGCAACTGCGGATCTTTGAAACGGCTGCTGCTGATTTTACTGGCGAGCGTTCACTGGCCAATTCCGCTGGGATTTTGGGTTGGCCCGATACGCATTTCGATTGGGTGCGACCGGGCATCATGCTGTACGGTGCCTCTCCATTCGTGGACAGTCTAGCGCCGGATGAGGATTTGCGTCCGGTGATGAGCTTGCAGACCCGACTGATCGCCATCAAACGCTTGCGTCGGGGTGAGCCGATCGGTTATGGCGGAACCTGGACTTGTCCCGAGGATATGGACGTGGGGGTAGCGGCGGTCGGTTACGGCGACGGTTATCCGCGCCACGCACCCTCTGGAACACCGGTGCTGATCAACGGCCGGGCGGCGGCACTGATCGGGCGGGTTTCGATGGATATGATCACCTTAGATTTACGAAGACATCCCGAGGCGCGAATCGGCGATCCGGTATTATTATGGGGTGAAGGTCTCCCGGTGGAGCAGATCGCCCAGGCTGCGGGCACGATTTCTTACACCTTGCTATGCGGGGTAACGGCGCGGGTACGGCGTGAAGTGATTCCGGCACCAGTCATTTATGGTTAGCAAGAGCCGCACGGTTTATGTCTGTGCCGAATGTGGGGCGCAGGCTAGCAAATGGTCCGGTCAGTGTGGGGATTGCGGAGCCTGGAATACGCTGCAAGAGGCGTCGGCGACTCCTCCGGCGGGGAAAAGCGCAGCCACCTTTGCAAGTTATGCCGGTCAGGCGGTAGCCGAGGCGTGCACGCTTGCCGATGTCGATGCCGAATCAGAAATACGCCAGTCTTGCGGCAATGGCGAATTGGACCGGGTACTGGGCGGCGGCTTGGTCGATGGCTCGGTCACTTTGATTGGTGGTGATCCGGGCATCGGCAAATCCACCCTGTTGTTGCAGGTGCTGGCCGAGCTGGCGGCGCGTAACCAAACGCTGTACGTCAGTGGCGAGGAATCACCTCGACAGATCGGTTTACGCGCCCAGCGGCTCCATTTAGCGCGTGATCGTCTGCGGTTGCTGCCAGAGATTAACGTCGAACGGATTTTAAGTGTGGCCGAACTTGAACGGCCACGGGCGATGGTCATCGATTCGATTCAAACCGTATTCACTGAACGCTTGCAGTCGGCTCCTGGCTCGGTAGCGCAGGTGCGAGAAAGCGCCGCGCAACTGGTGCGTTTCGCCAAGGCCAGCGGTACCGCGCTGTTTCTGGTCGGTCATGTGACCAAGGAAGGGGCGATTGCTGGGCCGCGTGTACTGGAGCATATGGTGGATACGGTCCTATATTTTGAGGGCGACTCCGGTGGTCGGTTGCGGGCGCTGCGCGCGGTGAAGAATCGCTACGGTCCCGTCAACGAGTTGGGCGTATTCGCCATGACCGAGCACGGCTTGAAGGAAGTCAGCAATCCATCGGCGATTTTTCTATCACGCCATGAATCGCCGGTGGCGGGCAGTGTGATCATGGTGACTCGCGAGGGGACTCGCCCATTGCTGGTGGAAATCCAAGCGCTGGTCGATGAGTGCCACGGTAATCACCCGCGCCGCGTCACCTTGGGTTTGGAGCAAAATCGCTTGGCGATGCTGCTGGCGGTACTGCATCGCCACGGTGGGGTGGCCATGTACGATCAGGATGTGTATGTCAACGCGGTCGGCGGGGTACGGATTGCGGAAACAGCCGCCGATCTAGCGGTATTGTTAGCGGCGCTGTCGAGTTTTCGCGACCGGCCGTTACCGGCCGATCTGGTGGTATTTGGTGAAGTGGGGCTGGCGGGAGAAATCCGCCCGGTCCCCAATGGTGAAGAACGGCTACGCGAAGCGGCCAAGCACGGTTTTAAGCAAGCGATCGTGCCGCGTGCCAATCTACCGCGTCGTGGCGGACGGGTGGAGGGTTTAGAGGCCCGTGGAGTTGGCCGATTAGCCGAGGTGATGGGGGAACTTTGGGGCTGATGAAGCCGCATTTCGGTGAAATCGTAGCGCTTTGCTGAAAAGTTTCAGGACATGCTGTCACCCATGTGGATACAAATTGATTGATGAGTTGGATAGCCGGGCTGCTGAATGTGACAGTATTCAAGTTACAGAAAGTAGCCCGGCTTTTTAATTGGAGGTATTTATTATGATCGATATTAGAGATTCCGTTAGAATGAGTGCTGATACAGAGTTTTTTTTCATTAATTCTGCTTATTTAGATGCATATATTCGATTGCTAGAAGGTATTCGTCAGCATCACAATTTATCATTGTTGATCGGTGAGTCTGGCGTAGGAAAAACATTATTATTGCGTAAACTCATCAATGAAGCGCCAGCAAATATTAAGTTTGTTTTTTGCTATTCAACTAATTTTAATTTAGATGATTTGCTGACGGTTATTAGTGATCAACTAGGGATAGCTATCCCTGATGGAGAATTTACTAGCAGATCTGAAGCACTAAATGGATATTTTAGTGATTGTGTAGCGCAAGGAGTAAGTATAACTTTAATCATTGATGATGCGCACCATTTAAGCAAAGATACCTTGGATGGCTTCTTCAATCTATCTTGTTTTGAGTTGACAGGAAAAGGTACTGTACAAATCATATTAAGCGGGACTCAAGAACTAGAAGATATTTTAATTGATGTTGATATTTTTCATAATAATTTGACTGATGTTGTGCGGATTTATTTAGAGCCTTTAACGGCTGCTGATGTGGTGGATTTTATACTAAGAAAAACGCAGTTTACTGGTGATAAAATAATCATTGATTCATTGACTTCTTCGCCAGTTATTAAGGGAATTGATAAGTACACAGGAGGTGTTCCACGTTTAGTTAATATGCTTTGTGAGCATGCGCTGAGAGTCTCTAAGGTTAGAGGGAAAGCTGCTATATCGGTAGATATTATTAATGAGGCTGCCAGTGAGTTGATGCTTAAGGAAAGAAATACTGATTTGCTTCCTGAGCTCGATTTTGATGCCTTAGATATGACGCATTCTGATAATGTTGTTCAGGTTGCGAAGATGGAGCAGTTGCTAGGCCATGAGAATTTAATGAATGATGAGACCCAATCTTCGGTAGCTAGGCCGCTACCCGTAGATGAGGTTACAAAATATTCACCTGCCATAATTCAATGGGATGATCAGTCCTCCGAGAAAGAGAAGCCTTCCAAACTATTAAATCCAGCTAGACTACAATTGTTATTCTTGGTTTTTTTAGTGCTACTGGCCGGTATGCTGGGAGGCATGGGGGGCATCTATTTATACCAGCATATCGCCGCCCAAGATGCTGACCAACCAAAGGCACCGATATCTGCAGCGAGCGGCCCGACGGCGTCTCCATCGGTGTCTACACCTGGAACTCAGTCTTCACCTCAGTTGGGATCGCTAGCACAGACAGCCTCGGTGGGTATCCAGGAGGTGCCATCTATCGCACCGAAAGTGGAAACGTTGGGGAAACCATTGGAATCCTTATCGGCTCCACCAATATTAATTGAAACTACCCGTTCTGAGGAAAAGGGTACTTTGCCGCCTACTGTCCTATCACCAATAATAATAAAGCCACTCGATGCATCGATTGTTTCATCTTATATGAAGAATGGTGATTTATTATTAGAACGAGGCGATGTGGCTTCTGCGCGGCTTTTTTACCAGGAAGCAGCTCATTCTGGTTTGGTAGATGCGATGGTGGCAGTCGGTAAAACCTATGATCCAGTAGTATTGGCCCAATTAGGGATCAAAGGTTTTTATCCTAATCCTATCAAGGCAGCAGAGTGGTATCTGAAAGCCAGAGAGAGGGCTGCTGATCCACAAAGTATTGAGCATCTTGAGGTATTAAGAAGCTGGTTATCCAATTCTCCAGATTTAGGAGAAATTGAGGCGAGTACTCTACGGCAGTTACTACAATGAATCTGTATACTCCGTTATTTTTTTTCTAACCACTCTTGTGCAGGTTTGAATCGTGTCCAACCGGGGACTACAGCGGATAAACTGACTTCACGCCACTTTGGATGTCGAATGGATTGCTGAAATTCATTGAAGTGACTAAAAAAATTGTTGACGAAGTTGGCTACTTTTTTGTAGCGAGCGTTGGTGCTTTTCCAGTTATATACTGCCAACACGGCTCCAACAGCAACCGTTTTTATCGTTTGATTAGGCTCGATGAGATTAGGGTAATCCTGGCTATTTAGCTCGGTAGGTAGATAGGTTTCTAGTAATACTGGGGTATGATCGATGGGTATGAAATGTAAAGAGTCACTGCGAGTCAGTTTATCAAATAACTGCGCTGGCTTTCCGGCAACATACACTAGCGCATCGATTTCATGCCCTTTCAGTTTTTCTAGTGCAGTGATTTGGTCATGATAAGTCGGTTCTACTGCAATATTCAAACTATCAAAGACCAGAGAAGCAGTAATAAATGTTCCACTGCCTTTAGTATCGAAATTAACTTTACGACCGGCAAGATCACTTAGATTTTTAATCTCAGAATGCACCAGTAGATGAAGCTCTTCATTATAAAGTTTTGTAATATAGTAGATAGTATCTTGGATATTTTTGTAGGGACCATGGCGTTTTATATATTCTAAAACATCGGACTGGACAATCGCTATATCGATACCTCTCAAGTGTAAGATATCGCTGATATTTTGAGCTGATCCTTTGCCGATAATTGCTAGAATGCGTAGGTTGTCGCTATCCAGAACAGAGGCTAAGTCAGCGGCAATACGTATATAAGTACCATTAATTCCTCCCGCGATGATACTCACTACCCCTTCATTAGTTTGTTCACGAGTTTGTGCATCAAGATCAACGATTTGCTTATCGGATACAGCAGCTTGAGCCAATATAGGAAGGTTTAAAAAGACAAATAAAAATAAGATATTCATTCGGTTGAGCATGAGTACCATCCTCGCTGTGGCAAAAACTTTAGTATAGACAGAGCCAAGCGCGTTATCAGGTCAATTGGAGTTCAAGGAGTACCTCATCACGATTGAGATGCCGATGCTGGCGCAGAAATATCAGCATCGGCATCAGTAGGCACAGGATTATTTCTGTGTGGTAGTGGAGGCGGTGATCGAAAGAAGCCTCAGGTGCAGCAGGATCGAGTGAGGCAAAAGGCTGGGCGAATGGAATCTGGCCCGTTTCACAGGTGCTTTCCCGCTTCCTCGGCGCTCTCATAGAGATGGGGTGCCATACCATGCTGGGTCAAGACATCGCCCATCTTGGCCCGCAGGAAGGAGCTGGTTGTGTAGCGGGTGACGCCGGCATAGAACTTTTCGACTACCTCCTCGACCATCGCGGTATAGGGGTCGATCAATTCGGGAGCGATACTGAATCCATCATAATTGACGATGGTGAAGACCTTCCGACCCAGCGCGCCAATCCGCTCCACCACGAGGTGGTGAATACGTTCGATAGTGTCGCGGTTGCCGATATACAGATTTTCGAAATTGACGAAGAAGCGGTTTTGCTTGGGGTCGTAAATCAAGCGCTCTTCCAGTGGTATTTCCAGCAAATCTGTACGTAGGCCCATCGTTTCCGGTTGGAAAATGCGCGCATCCATCAACTTTGGCGGTTGGGGGATGTGCGGTCGAAAATCCATGTGCGCCAGTATGTCCCGCTCCAAATCCACGCCGGGGGCGATTTCGATCAATTCCATGCCTTCAGGTGCCAAGCGGAATACGCAACGCTCGGTGATGTACAGCACAGGCTGTTTGCGACTGAGGGCGTATTCACCGCTGAAGGTGCGGTGCTCGACCTGATTGGGAAATTTGCAGTACTTCCCTTCCTGCACAATGCGCAGATGTCCGTCTTCTACTGCTAGCTCAAGATGGCCTGTGGTGAAGGTGCCAACGAATACCACTTTTTTCGCGTTCTGGCTGATGTTGATGAAGCCACCCGCACCCGCAATCTTGGGACCAAATTTACTGACATTGACATTGCCTTGGCTATCGGTTTCGGCCATGCCGAGGAAGGTGATATCTAGGCCGCCCCCATCGTAGAAATCGAATTGATAGGGTTGATCGAGAATCGCTTGGGCATTGACCGCCGCGCCAAAGTCCAAACCACCGGCGGGCACGCCACCGATCACCCCCGGTTCGGCGGTCAGGGTCATCAAATCGATGACCCGCTCTTCATTGGCGACGTTGGCGACGCCCTCAGGCATGCCAATACCCAGATTCACCACGCAACCGGGTTGTAGCTCCAGAGCGGCCCGACGCGCGATGATCTTGCGTTCGTCCAAGGGCATCGGGGTGATGGCATTGACCGGTACGCGAAATTCACCGCTGTAGGCGCCGTTGTAGGTCGTGCCAAAGGTTTGCATGTGGTTTTCGGGTCGGTCGCTGATGGCCACGCAATCCACCAGTACCCCCGGTACTTTGACTTGACGCGGGTTGAGCGCGCCTTGGTCGGCGATGCGTTCCACCTGCGCGATCACCAAGCCGCCAGAATTGTGCACCGCCATGGCGATGGCCAGCACTTCTAGGGTCAGGGCTTCCCGTTCCATGGTGAGATTACCATCGGGATCGGCGGTAGTGGCGCGGATGATGCCGATTTGAATCGGTAGCGCTGGATAGAACAGGTATTCGCGCTCATCCAGCGTGAGCAATCGCACCAGATCTGTGGTGGTGCAGGTGTTGAGCTTGCCGCCACCATGGCGCGGATCGACGAAGGTACCCAGCCCGACCGTGGACAAATGACCGGGTTTATGGGCAGCGATATCCCGCAATAGATGCGAGATGACCCCTTGTGGCAGGTTGTAAGCTTCGATCTGGTTGGCCATGGCGAGTTCGCCCAACTTGGGTGCCAACCCCCAGTGCCCGCCAATCACCCGTTTGATCAAACCTTCATGGGCGAGATGATTCAGTCCTCGCTCGCTACCATCACCCTGACCAGCGGCGTAGATCAGCGTCAGATCGCGAGGTTGTCCTGCGGGTTCGCCGGTTTGTGCATCCCCATTCAGGAATCGCTGTTCAAGGGCGATCAGCAGGCTTTCTGGAACCCCAATCCCGGCGAATCCCCCTGTCGCTACGGTATCTCCATTTCTGATCAGTCGAACCGCTTCGGCGGGGGTGACTAACTTGTCCTTTTCTTTTTTTTGCAAGCGTGTGGAGGATAATAATGGGTGTTGTTGCGTAGATTGATTTTCCATCACATGTTCTCCCTTTAGGTTTATGACTTGTTGTATCGAGGTGAAATGGCAGCGTGATCGCTGCGTGAGTTCATCAAGAGCAACGCACTAGGAGATCCCAACATACGAGGGAGATCCTAGTGGGCAGATCATAGACCTAAGTCGTACCACCCAGAGCTATAAATGTGACGATATTATGATTCTAGCTAACAACTGGTTCATGCTTTACTGTGTGGGTAGCGTTTATTTTAGTGACGATATCGGCGCAGTGTATCGGTTCATGTCATGCGTCGAACGGGCTAGCTAGTCTTCCACCGCCGTCCAGCCCCAGCGCTCTGGAACAAAAACCTCGTGTGGGGTGAAAAGCGCTTTATAAGCCATCCGATTACATTGCTCGATCCAATAGCCCAGATAGACCCAGGGCAACCCGAGGCGCTTGGTTTCAGCGATTTGCCACAAGATGGCGAAAGTTCCGAGGCCCCGCGCCTGCTGGAGGGGATCGAAGAAGGTATAAACTGCCGACAGCCCTTCATCCAGTCGATCCACCACCGCCACCGCCAGCAAGGTTTCGTCGAGGCGAAATTCGTGCAGCCAAGTTGCGCACCAGCGCGAAGTCACAAATGACCAGTAGTTCTCTGGCGTAGCGGGGTCCATCCCCGCGCCGTTATGACGGGCCTTGACATAGCGGGCGAACAACTCGAAGTGGTCTTTATCGAATTGGGCAGGCAATGAGCGGACCTGCAGGTCTTGATTGCGTTTCCAAAGTCGCCGCTGCGAGCGGTTCGGTTGAAAGCGATCTACCGGGATGCGTAGCGAGCGACAAGCGGTGCAACCTCGGCAATGCGGTCGGTAGACATGCTCACCGCTGCGGCGAAAACCGAGTTCGGCCAGCTGCGTGTAGAGCAGATTATCGGTGGCTGTTGGATCGGCAACCAGATTGCGTGCCCGTCGCTCTGGCAGATAACTGCACTGATAATCGGTGGTCAGGAACATGCGTAGGTCGTATAAGGAATCGCGAGGATAGTTACTCATGAGGCCGCGTGCTGGCAAACAGAGAGTCAAGTAAATCGGAGTCCAGCCGCCAGGGGCCGGGCTGGCTCGGTTGAGGACAATATCGCTTCAATAACTGTAGGAAAGTAGAACGCGGAATTTCCAGTGCACCCATGCTGAGTAGGTGATCGGTAGTGGCCTGACAATCGATGAGGGCGAAATTCCAGCGCTGAAGTTGGGTAGCCAGTGCTACCAATGCCACCTTAGAAGCATCGCTGGTTCGGCTGAACATGGATTCGCCATAAAACACCCGACCCACTGCGACTCCGTACAGCCCACCCACGAGTTCGCCCTGCTGCCAGATTTCGATGGAATGCGCATGGCCGAGTTGATGGAGTTGGCAATAGGCTTGGTTCATTTCCAGGGTGATCCAGGTGCCCGAAGCCCCGTCACGCGGTGCGGCGCAGGCGTCGATGACCGCTGCGAAGTCGGTGTCGGCGGTGATGGCGAAGTGGTTTTTGCGCAGCGATTTGCGCAGGCTGCGCGAAACCCGTACCAATTCTGGGAACAGCACCAGACGTGGGTCCGGTGACCACCACAAAATCGGTTGCTCAGCCGAGTACCACGGAAAAATACCCATTCGGTAGGCGCGCAGCAAACGGTTGGGTGACAAGTTACCGCCAGCCGCTAACAGGCCATCCGGTTCACTCAGAGCACGGCCTGGATCGGGAAACGGTTGGCTGTCATTATGCGGGTCCAACCATGGCAGGTGCATCCGGCGTTACCTCGCTCCGATAGGGTGAATGTTGCAATAGTTCCCTGGCATATTGCTGTAATGCAGGCGTTTCCCGAGAGAGAAAATTGGCTATGGCGTTGCGGAATTCAGGGTCGGTGATCCAGTGCGCTGAATGGGTGAGCGTTGGCAGGAAGCCCCGGTGGATTTTATGTTCGCCTTGCGCGCCGGGTTCGAAGCGCTGCAAGCCAGTCTGAATGCAGTACTCCAGACCCTGATAATAACAGGCTTCAAAGTGCAGGCTGTCATGATCGGACTGGCAGCCCCAATAGCGGCCATAGAGTGTGGCATCATCACGAAAGCTAATGGTGCCAGCCACTTCGCGGCCTTGCGCATAGGCCATGACCAGTACAATCTGCTGCCCCAGAGTCGTGGCGATCTCTTGAAAGAATGGCAAGCTCAGGGTCGGTACGCCACCCAGCCGTTCAAAGGTCGAGCGATAAAAACCATGCAAGGTATGCCATTGTGCTTCGGTTGCCATGTCGCCGCTCAGAAGCCGCAATTCCAAGCCAGCGTCGCGGACCAGCCGCCGTTCCCGATTGACGGCCTTGCGTCGTTTGGCGGTAAAGGTGTCGAGGAAATCTTGAAAATCCCGATAGCCATGGTTTTGCCAGTGGAACTGGCAACCCAAGCGGTGGAGAAAGCCTTGAGTTAGCAGTGGGTCTAGATCGGTAGCGGTAGGGAACAGCCAATGAATCGAAGAGAAGCGATGGCGGCGGCTTTCCTCCAGCGCGTAGTCGATCATGGCGTGCATTGTGGTCTGAGGATCAGGTTGATCAGGTGCCAGCAACAATCTTGGGCTGGTGACCGGAGTGTAGGGGATGGCTCCGACCAGCTTGGGGTAGTAGGGCAGTCCATGCCGTCGATAGGCTTCGGCCCAGCCCCAGTCGAAGACGAATTCGCCGTAAGAGTTGTATTTCAGGTATAGCGGCGCCGCTCCCAATAACCGCCCGTCGTTGTCTCGGCAGACGAGGTGCCAAGGTATCCAGCCGGTATCTTCACCCACACAACCATGTCGCTCCAGGGCGCTGAGAAATTCATGGCTGAGAAAGGGATTCTGCTCGGGAATGAGCGCGTTCCATTCGGCTGCGGGTAGTTCACTCAAGCGGTGAAGACGTTCGATGCGCATGATTCCAAGGGCTTGGTGGTCGAGGTTTGATGGCAAGGGCGTTGGGTCGTGGACGGACCATGCGAATTTGAGCGCGAAACCCTGGGGTGGTTCGCCTCTGGTCTGCGGATACCCTTCACCTGATCGCTGGGGGATGGGACAATAATTTCACTCGTTCTTTCCAGTCGTCTATCGTAAGCATCGTTTTTCCATTGCTAGGTGTATTTTCCGATCACCGTAGGAGTTTATTTTGGCGCAAGCACGTCGAGTCAAGACCGAACAACAAACTGAAATTCGGATCAATGTTTTTCGTTTCATTAATAGCATCTTACGAGAAATAGGTTTCTGGCTGACGGCTGCAATCGCGCTGGGAATGATCGGTGCTTTAGTGACCTACAGTCCAGAAGATCCAGCTTGGACCCATACTGCGAATGTGGCTCAGTTGCACAACCTTGGGGGCACGATCGGCGCTTGGTTCGCCGATATCACTTTATATTTTTTTGGTTATACAGCTTATCTGTTGCCGTTGGGCGTGGTGTTTGCTGGTTGGCGGTTGTTCAAGCGCGGTGTGTTAGCGGACCTGGATGCCGAGGTTGTGTTATTTCGGGTTTTGGGATTCGCTGTGGCGTTGGCGACTGTCTGCGGTCTGGCAGCGGTACATCTGAATGCGGCACCTGGCACGGTACCCAGTGATGGATCGGCTGGGGGGTTGATCGGTACGCACACTGGTCGTTTCTTGATCCAGGCTTTCGGATTTATCGGTGGCAACGTGTTCATGGGGGTTTTGGTATTTGCGGGCTTTACCCTAGGCACGGGTCTGTCGTGGATAGCACTGATGGACGGGCTGGGTCATATGGTACTGAAGTTGATGGATTGGATTGGTGCTTTGATCCTGGCACCGTTCCATTGGGGTCGATCAGCCAGGAGGCATGAGGATGATAAAGATGATGAGGATGACGGGGATGCTGGGGGCGACGGAGGCAATGCCGATGATGGAGAGGATGTATATCGACCCGGTCCATTGAGAAATTCTGGGCGTAAGAAGCCCAATGCTATTGCCAAACTTAAGTCCGTAATGGCACCAATCGAGAGGTCGCGACCGCTCAGAAAAGGTAGTAGCGAAGCGCGCCTTGGCAGGTTAGAACCCACGTACACGGAGCCGGATATCACCGCTGAGGTTAAGGCTAATAAGACCAAGCCGGTGATGGCGTTGGTCGAGCGCTTGCAAGAAGGTGCCGTCTGGTTGCGCACTTGGTGGCGTGGCCAGCATATCGACGAAGAATCCGCTGCTGATCGCACGGTTACGGCTCATGATGCCCCCCCAACCAGGGTTTCTGTTACGGATTTCAGAGAGCCAAACGATGCTACTTTCGCTCGCCCAGATGAAATCGCGGTTAACTCTGCTGTGGATTTCAGACCGACAGGCGGCCCGACTGCATCGACTGGAGCAATTGAAACGAAGTCTGGCACCCGGTCGGTGGGGCGTGTCGAACCCGTATTGAATTTGCCAACGCATGATCGTCGGCCACCCGTGCCACCCGTGCCACCCGTACCAACCGCTTCCAATCCCAAGACAAGGGTCGGCGGAGCCAGCGCTGGTCCGGCCCTGGATATGCTGACACTGGTGCCGGTGGCCGGTCAGCCGCTTCCCACCGCAGTGCCACCGGCATCATCGGCTGCAAGGACACGGGCAAATTGGTTTTCTTCGGATACGGGCTTTGCCGGTATGACTGCGAATGCACGGGCGATCCCAAATCGTGATGATCCACAGCCCAGCACGATTGCGATGCCGAGTCATCCAGTCGTGGTCGCAACTTCCCGATCTCAATTTGATGGTGTGCTGGAGGATCTGGAGGATCTAGAAGATCTGGAGGATCTGGAAGAGCAAGAGAATGCGGTGGTGGAGCCGAGTCCTTCGCGCGTTGCGACGCCTGTGGTCCAAGCTGCCCCGCGTGCCGTTGCCCCAACCCCGACTCCGGTGGTGAACCGAGAGCGGCGGGTTCCCGTGCCAGTGCCATTTTCACCCGCACCTGCGCAATTACCACCGCTGGATTTGTTGGATCAGCCGTCAGCCCGTAGCGCAGGCTATTCCAGCGAGATGCTGGAAGACATGTCGCGGCGGTTGGAGGTTTTGCTCAAGAGCTTTGGAATCGAGGTACAAGTGGTAGCGGTGGAGCCGGGTCCGGTCATCACCCGTTTTGAGATCGAGCCAGCACCCGGCGTCAAAGTGAGTCAGATCAGCAATTTGGCCAAGGATTTGGCGCGTGGTTTGTCGGTGATCAGCGTGCGGGTGGTGGAAATCATTCCTGGCAAGTCGGTTATCGGCTTGGAAATCCCCAACCAGCATCGTGAAGTCGTCTATCTGCGCGAGGTGCTGGAAGCGCCGGTCTACGAGCAGATGGCTTCGCCCTTGACCCTGAGCTTAGGTAAGGATATCGGCGGCAATCCGGTGGTCGCCAATCTGGGCAAGATGCCGCATTTGTTGGTGGCGGGTACCACCGGCTCCGGTAAATCGGTGGCGATCAACGCCATGTTGCTCAGTCTGCTGTACAAAGCACCACCGAGCGAGGTTCGGTTGATCCTGGTCGATCCTAAGATGCTGGAGTTGTCGATTTATGAGGATATTCCGCATCTGCTGACTCCGGTAGTAACCGACATGAAGGAGGCGGCCAATGCTTTGCGCTGGTGCGTGGCGGAAATGGAGCGCCGCTACCGCCTGATGGCGACATTAAAGGTGCGTAATATCGCTGGATTCAACCGCAAGGTGCTGGATGCGCTAGAGGAAGGAGAGGGGCTGGCCGATCCCTTCGCGGAAGATGCGACGGAAAACGCGGTATTGCAGCCACTGCCCTTTATCGTGGTGGTGATCGACGAGCTGGCGGACATGATGATGATCGTCGGCAAGAAGGTCGAGGAATTGATCGCACGCTTGGCGCAAAAGGCACGCGCTGCCGGAATCCATCTGATTCTCGCCACTCAACGACCGTCGGTCGATGTGATCACCGGATTGATCAAGGCCAATATCCCGACCCGTATTGCCTTTCAGGTTTCGTCACGGGTGGATTCGCGCACCATCCTCGATCAGATGGGTGCGGAGCAATTGCTGGGGCACGGCGACATGCTGTATCTGCCGCCCGGTACTGGTTTGCCGCAGCGGGTACACGGCGCATTCGTGGACGATCATGAGGTGACCCGTGTGGTCGATTTTCTACGTCAAACGGGTGCACCGGATTATATCGA
>JACSSB010000105.1 GCA_014879435.1 Phycisphaerales bacterium | reverse complement strand
CCGTAGCGTTCTTCCAGTTTACGGGCGACGTTGATCATGGCGCGGGAACACACCACCATTGAGGCTTCGGCGCGGTGCATGGTCTGCACTTCCTGAAAACGCGCATCGCCGGACAAGGTGGACAGCACCCGCACCCCGAGTTCATCGAAGAGCGGTAAGGTGTGCCAAAACTCACCCGCGATGTTGTATTCACCGATCAAGTTGATGTCGTGAACGCGCAAGTGAGGGCGGGCCGGATCGACAGGGGCCGGTTCCGGCTCGCGGGTGCCGACCACATATTTCAGCATCGCTTCCCCAGCCAAGCGGTTACCGAGATTCTTATTGCCGTAGAAACCGGCGGCGTCTACTGGAATCACCGGCACGCCCCAGCGCGCAGCGGCGGCTTTACAAGTCGCTTCCACATCGTCGCCGATCAGAGCGGTTACGCAGGTGCTGTAGACAAATACGGCTGCTGGCGAATAACGATCCACAGCCTGTTTAATGGCGTGAAACAAGCGTTTCTCGCCGCGCCCCATGATGACATCCTGCTCGTTCAAGTCGGTGGTCATGCCGAGCTTGAACAAGGTCGAACCGCTGGAACGTGCGCCACGGTTATCCCAGGAGCTACCAGCGCATCCACTGGGACCGTGCACGATGTGCGCAACATCCGCGATAGGCAACAGGGCGATCTGTGCGCCGTCGAAGGTGCAGCCACCGGCGGTCGCACCCGGCGTGGGTCGGGCGCAACCTGTTTTACCCTTCAGGTTATGGCTGCACGCCGGCTCGTCGAGTAGCGCGGCAAGCTCGCTGGATTTCATGGCGAATTCCTCGGCGGCCTCTCGCCCATCGTGCGCGGCGAGAGGTCGGTGATGGCGATTACAAAATGTCGAAAATGGGGCAGGGCACTCAGCCTGCCACCGTCTCACCCAACAATTCGGGCTTGACCTGTTCCAGCCATTCTTCCAGCCGTTCCTCGGTCAAATCTGCCTGATTGTCTTGATCCAGCACTAAACCGACGAACTCGCCGTCGCGCAGGGCTTTGGATTTGGTGAATTCGTAACCTTCCGCTGGCCAACTGCCGACCAAACGGACTTCTTTCTTCTTAAGTTTCTTGTACAAAATCCCCAGCGCATCCACGAACTCATCGGGATATCCGGCTTGGTCACCCAATCCAAACAATGCGACAGTTTTGCCGCTGATGTCCGCGCTTTCCAAGGCCGGTAAAAACTCGGTCAGGGTTTCTGGCAGCTCGCCGTCACCCAGAGTGGGGGTACCAAAGATCAGCGCGTCACAAGCGTTCAAATCCTCCGCCTGTGCCGACTTGACGTTGAACAGCTCGACTTCGCCTTCGTCGAATTGTTTCTTGATCATCTTGGCCACTTTGCGGGTATTGCCGGTATCGGTGGCGTAGAACAAACCAATCTTGGCCATGACGCTTACCTCGTTGAATAAAAAACAATGGATTTATTAGGCATCCACCTCATCGCTCACCAGTGCGAGCACCACACCAGAGGCAGACTCAAAATCTTCGGTCAGACGCAAACAATGTTGGCGGCGATCCACCAAATACACGTTGACCCCAGCGCCACACAGAGCAGGTTCCACATCGTTAATGTCGTCGTCGAGACAGGCTGTGAAATACAAGCCGGGATAGATCTGACGCAACTGGGCGAGTACTTCGGCGTCCATTCCGCGCATTTCTACCAAGCGGGTGATGTCGGTGAGCTGGCGCGGGGTCATCATGAGGTTTCTCCGGCCACGACATCGGCCACAGCCGCACCAGCCGCAGTCGCTAACGTGTTACGGAAGGTTTGGATACGGGTCAGCCACGGTGGCGGCTTGCCAGCCAGCACGGTTTGCAATTCATTCAATACGGTTTGTGCTTCCTGCGGCTCTGCGCGCTTGATGGGATGTACGCCGCTGTTGACCACGCGGGCGGCAGCGGGGCCACCGATAGACAGAATGACCAGCAAATCGCAATCATCGATCAGAGCTACCCGCTTCGCGCTGTGGTCTACACTCAACTGCGCGGCAGCCGGGGCAGCGCGTACTGCGATCAAGCGCGTTTCGGTGGCTGAGACTTGGTAAATCAGGAAACGCACGCAAGAGCCAAAATGTCCATCCAGACGCTCGCCACCGTTGGAGGCGATAGCTACACGGATGGAACTTGGCATATCGCCTTCGTGGTAGGTGCAAGGCTGTGGCAAATCGGCTGTGCTATTTTCGCTTTCGCCTTTCAATAAAGCTAAAGCTTGGCCTAAAGCCGTGCGATCTATCTCAGCCAGCGCGCCATTGCTGGCGGTTTTCAGATGCTTGATGGTGAGGTTGCTTAGCTTTTGTTCGGTCAGTGGTTCGCCTAATGCTGCCAACAACACGCGAAGCAGAAGCGCAGGGTTGCCTTCTGGCAACGCACGTGCCGCTAAGGCGACTCGTAGTGCAACGCAATCGGACAAAGGTGCGGCGGTGCTCATAGTCGCTTGACCCGCACGGTCAACGGCAGCTTGGGCGGCTGCGCGAGCGGTTCAAGATAAAACCGCGATCCATCGGCCAGTTGTATTTCGCCACCCCAAGCGTCAGGGCCAGCGTATTCCAGGGCAGTGACGGTTTCTTCGTGATCTTTCTTAGTCACGTAAAACACCAGTTGCCCGGCTGCATTGTTCCGCAGCATTACATTTGGCATGAGCGAATCCTCCACTCCAGTGTGGGCGGAGCGGGATCGAAATCCCGACTCCGCTACCTCTAGCTCAACGGATCAGATCGAAGGCGAAATCAGTCTCGCCCATCTTCATGGTTTCCTCATCCAACCGCTCCATCACCGCATTCACCAAGGCTTTGAGGATATGCATCGCACCCTCATAACCGAGCGTGGTGTCGCGGTGAAGATGGTGACGATCAAACAGCGGGAAGCCGAAACGGATCAGTGGCACCTCGTATTCCTTGCCTTTATGCAAGGTGTCGCGCTGGATGAATTTGCCGTAGGAATTGCCGATCAGGAAATCCGGCTTATCGGCGAATACCAGCGAACGTAAATGCCAGAGATCTTTGCCGACATGCACTTCGGCGGCCTGACCGTAGGGCGAGTCCTTCAAGCGTTTGGTCATATCTTTGGCCCAGCGCTTGTTGGCGTTATGACACAGCACATGCAGCGGCTCGGCACCCAGTTCCATCAGGAATTCGCACATACCGATCACGAAATCGGGATCGCCATACACCGAGAAACGCTTACCGTGTAACCAGGAATGCGAGTCGGTCATCATGTCCAACAAGCGGCCCCGCTCCGTGGTCAAGGAATCGGGAATCGGCTTACCGGTCAGTTCCGAGACCTTCATCAAAAACTCGTCGGTCCCGCTCAGGCCCATGGGAATGGTGGCGAGGCTGGCGGCATGCTTCCAGGTGTCCTGCACATACTTCTTGGTCTTGGTCAACTGCCAGGGTTGCAGCAGCAGGGTGTCGATGGCATTGGGCGCGTCTTTGACTTCCTCGATGCGCGTGCCACCGGCATACATGCGGAACTCACCATCGGTCGGCGTATCCAGCACTTCCTCTGGATCGCAGAGCATGGTGTATTCGACGCCCATCTCGTTCAGCATCCGCTTGATGACGCGGAAATTGCCCAGATAGGTTTCAAAGCCGGTAATGATGTTAAGTTTGCCGTTACTGCCGACTTCTTTGCCTTCCATCTCGTTCAGCGTGAAATAGCGCAGCACGCCTTCTTCCATGTTGTCCCAACCGGTGGTGTGACTACCGACGAAGCTGGGGGTATGAGCAAAGGGAATGGGGAAATCCATCGGTACCCGGCCATCCTTGCGGGCGTTGGTGATAAAGGCGTTCAAGTCATCGCCGATCACCTCAGCCATGCAGGTGGTGGACACCATCATCATTTCTGGCTGATACAGTTTGAGGGAGTTTTCCAGACCCTCGAACATGTTCTTCTGGCCACCAAACACCGCTGCGTCTTCGGTCATCGAATCGGAGACAGCGGCGATTGGTTCGCGGAAATGGCGGTTGAAGTAGGTACGGAAGTAGGCCACACAACCTTGTGAGCCATGCACATAAGGCAGGGTCTTGTAGTAACCCAGCGCGCACAGTACGGCTCCCAAGGGCTGACAGGCTTTGGCCGGATTGATGGTCAGCGCCTCGCGCTGAAAATTAAGTTCTTTGTAGGCTTCGGTCGTAGTCCACTGGAATACTTCTTCCAGTTTTGCTGGATCGGGCCGTTCTTCGAAGGCATATTTGCGAGCGAAGGATTGCTGATACTCCTCGTTGGAAAAGAGGGGATAACCAGGTTGGATAGCGTCGGCATTTTGCATGACGGATTCCTCGGTGCGGGCCGCTTAGGCGGCGGCTGACAGGGTTTCCGTGCCACGCTTCTGCCACGGTGCTTTCAGTTTCTGCCAGCAAGGATTGTTGATGGTCATGTCCATATCGCGGGCGAAGATGGCAAAGCCGTCGTAGCCGTGGTAGGGGCCGGAGTAATCCCAGGAATGCATCTGCCGGAATGGAATACCCATCTTGTGGAATACGTATTTTTCCTTGATACCGGAACCGATCAGATCGGGCTTCATCCGTTCGACGAAGGATTCCAACTCAAAGCTGGTCGCGTCGTCATAAATCAAAGCGCCGTCTTGCAATTCCTT
>JACSSB010000108.1 GCA_014879435.1 Phycisphaerales bacterium | reverse complement strand
ACGATATGACCTATCAAGCTTTGATCGTCTTGATTGTAAACTCGTAGGTACATGACCAGATACCAACGCTTGAGTCGGCGTTTTTCGGCTTCGGGCGGTTCAGGGAAGCTCATAGCGCTCTCTTGGCCTGTTCGGAATACCATCGTACCCACTGCCACTTATGGCGGCACGCACGAGCCATCGAAAAAATTGTTTTGGGTCAGAAGTGACCTTCATCGTCAGGTGTTTCAAGCTGGTACGGCAGGATTGAGGCTATAAGTCACCGTCAGGCTGGCTTGATCCAGCACATGTCCGGCAATCGCCTGCAACACATCAGGGCCGGTGAAATCGCCTTCCACCGGGCAACGCTCCACATCAAGCGCGTACAAGCTAAAAATATAGTGATGGACGATGCTGTCATTCCAAGGTGGACACGGGCCATCGTAACCAAAATAACGGCCAGCCATGGTGGGATCGCTGGCGAACCACTCCCGATAATTATTGATCCCCTGACGGGTACCGCGTGGGCCATCGGGTCCCGGTTTACCACCAGGGGCAACGCCTTCGGAAAATTCACCAGTCAGGATATGCGCGGGCTCAGGGGGCAGATCCACCAGTACCCAATGATAGAAATCGGTACGCAGTAAACTGGCCGGAACTTCCCGGTCTTCCTGGTTGACATCATCCGCCTGAGTCGGTACGTCTGGATCACAGCAGATCAGCGCCAGCGAGCATGTTCCCGGTGGCAGGTCGCTCCACTCGAAGGGCGGATTGATATTGGAGCCGAGCATGACATGCTGCTGAGGATCGGCAACGCCAAAAGCAAATTCGACCGGGATGGGTTGTTGGTCGCGCAAGACAGGGCTCGTCAGTTTCATAACCTCATTTCCTTCAATAAGGGATATCGATGCAGTGGCAGATTGTTGCGATCAATCATCCCAAAGTCGGAATATGCTCTGCATCCGACAGGCCAGAGTCGTGGTACTTGGCTTGACCTGTCTTTGCTGTTCTTAAAAAATCAGCGTCGATTGAAACATCGAACGACGTTTTATCCTTGACATAATAGCGCATACCACATTGCACGTTAATTCACGATGTTGGTAAATGAAATTTATCGCCCTGATTGTCGGAGCGTTAATCATGAAATTACTGCCACTGCGGAAGTGAAGATCTAGGTGCCCGCTTGGTGGGTCGAATTCAGCGTTTTCTGAGCAGGGCTTCCGCCATGGGAACGGAGATCTGATGAGTGATCGAATCGTGGAAGGCGAGATGACCAAAATCGGGCTTCCTCCGCAAAGTTCCGCCCAGATCGGACTAGAGCAAGTCACACGAGCTGGGCAGCAGGCGGCGGAATTTCCACCATTTTCTAGCAACGCAACCCTTGCTTCCTTTGTGCATGCCGCGTCCAGCAGAAGGAGGAGATCTTCCAACTATACGTCGCGATCGCCGTTCAAGACGGCGTTGCATATGGTGGGGTTGCTGCTGATCTTGTTCAGTACCACCATGCTGCCGCCAATCGGGGTGGCTTGGTGGTATGACGGTCTTCATATCGTAGTGCCATTCGCCGAAACTCTGGTCGCCACTTTGGGATTGGGCTTGTGCTGCTGGTTGCCGGTGTATCGGTTCAAGGTGGATCTGCGTAACCGCGATGGTTTCGTGGTGGTGGTGGCTTTCTGGGTACTGCTGTCTCTGCTAGGCACCTTGCCATTCATGCTGGCCGAGCAGCCGGATATCTCGTTCGTGGATGCTTGGTTCGAGACCACTTCTGGATTGACCACGACCGGCGCCACTATTCTTTCTGACCTGGACGCCCTACCCAAAGCGATTCTGTACTATCGGGCACAAATGCACTTTTTCGGTGGCATGGGGATTGTAGTACTGGCAGTGGCTCTACTGCCGATGCTAGGAATCGGTGGCATGCAGTTGTACAAGGCCGAAACGCCAGGGCCGATGAAGGATGAGAAGCTGACTCCGCGCATCACCGAGACCGCCAAGAACCTGTGGTTCATCTACCTGAGCTTGAATGTGGCCTGCGGACTGGCGTTTTGGATAGCGGGGATGAGTCCCTTCGACGCGCTGTGTCATGCCTTCACTACTATGGCGCTGGGGGGATTCTCCACGCATGACGCCAGTATCGGTTATTACCAGAATTCGGCCATCGAATTAATTGCGGGGACTTTTGCGCTAGTGGCGGCGGTCAATTTCGCCCTGTACTTTCTGGCTTGGCGTAGGAAAAGTATCGTGATGATTTTTCAGGATACCGAGTTTCGTTTTTTCATTACGGTGATGGCTGGGATCATCGTCATCGTCTGCGCTTACCTGTATTTGGGAAACCGCTTTTCATTTTGGGAGTCCATCCAGCATGGCTACTTCCAAAGTATGATGATCGTCACCGGTAATGGCCTAACTACCGCCGGTTACTCGGTGGACTGGCCGGTGTTTGTACCATTGTTGCTGTTACTGGGGAGTTTTTTGGGAGGATGCGTCGGTTCGACCTGCGGTGGGATCAAAGCCATCCGCTTTTTACTGTTGTATAAACAAAGCTTGCGTGAGGCTCGATTACTGATTCGACCCACCGCACAGATTACGGTCAAGGTGGGCGATCATCCGATATCAGATCGGGTAATGCAGGCCGTCTGGGGGTTCTACTATTTCTATATTTTCTGCTACTGCATATTGTCGCTGGCGCTGACCGCGACCGGGGTAGATCTGGTGACGGCTTTCGGCTCGGCGGCGGCGGCTCTGAATAACATGGGGGTAGGGTTGGGTGATACCGCCTCTAATTTCAGTCCGTTGAACGACACCGCCACTTTCTTGCTGGCGGTATCGATGCTAGTGGGTCGCCTGGAGATCTTTCCACTTTTGCTGTTGTGTTTACCGGATTTCTGGAAGTGAGCGGATATGGAAAAAATGGAGATAGACTACGTTGGCGAACTACCACTGGCGAATACTGAAAAAATTCCCTGGGTAAGCCAGCGGCGCGCACCGGTCAAGACCGCGCTGTACATGATCGGATTGTTGACGGTTCTGTTCAGCCTGACGATGTTGCCGCCGATGGCGGTGTCTTGGTGGTACGGCGATCAGCAGACGGTCGAACCCTTTGCGAAAGCGATGGGAGCCATGCTGGCGCTGGGTGTGCTCTGTTGGCTGCCGGTATGCCGATTCAAGGTTGATCTGCGTAATCGCGACGGCTTTGTGGTGGTGGTGGCTTTCTGGGTGTTGCTGTCGCTGTTGGGTGCGATTCCGTTCATGTTGGCCGAACATCCACACATGCGCTTGGTGGACGCAGTATTCGAGACCATCTCCGGGCTGACTACCACTGGCGCCACTGTGCTCTCCGATCTGGATAAATTGCCCAGAGCCATCGTGTATTACCGAGCACAACTCAATTTTCTGGGTGGCATGGGTATCGTAGTACTGGCGGTAGCTTTGTTGCCGATGCTGGGAATCGGTGGGATGCAGTTGTACAAGGCCGAGACGCCAGGGCCGATGAAGGACGAGAAGCTGACCCCTCGCATCACCGAGACCGCCAAGAATCTATGGTTCATCTACGTCGGTTTGAACGTGATCTGTACCTTATCTTTCTGGTGGGCAGGTATGAGCCTGTTCGACGCGATATGCCATAGTTTTGCTACGCTGGCGCTCGGTGGTTTTTCCACTCATGACGCCAGCATCGGCTATTTCAATAGCCCCTTGATCGAACTGGTTGCGGGTTTCTTCTCACTGGTGGCGGCGATCAACTTCGCTTTGTTTTTCCTGGCATGGCGCTCGCGCAGCTTAAAGGTGATCTTTCGTGATGCCGAGTTTCAGTTCTGTATGGTGATTATGATCGGCATCATCGTGATGACTTGCGGCTATCTGTATCTGTCCGGCAAATTTCCATTGTGGGAATCCAGCTATCACGGTTTCTTCCAGGCCGCTTCCGTCATCACCGATAATGGTTTGGTGACCATCGGTTATCCGGGGGATTGGCCATTTGAAGTGCCGCTGCTGCTGCTATTGGGTAGCTTTCTGGGTGGTTGCGTTGGTTCGACCTGCGGTGGGATCAAGGCATTCCGATTCCTGCTGCTGTACAAGCAGAGTCTGCGCGAACTGCGACTACTCATTCGACCTACCGCGCAAATCGCGGTTAAGGTAGGTAGCCGACCCATACCGGATCGGGTGATGCAGGCGGTGTGGGGATTTTATTTTCTCTATGTTTTCAGTTACTGCTTTCTCTCTCTGGCGGTAGCGACAACTGGAGTGGATCTGGTGACGGCCTTCGGTTCGGTGGGCGGCTGCCTCAATAACATGGGAGTAGGATTGGGCGAGACGGCGGTCGGTTTCAGCCCATTGAACGATACTGCCACTTGGTTGCTGTCAGTGGCGATGGTGATTGGGCGGTTGGAGGTATTTCCATTGTTATTGCTATTCCTGCCCGATTTTTGGAAATAACGCATGAGCGATCAGGCGGACCATCCTCAAAAAACCTCCAATTTGAGCCAAAATCAAGACAATCCAAATAATGATGCGGCCAAATTTGATCTTGGATGGGCCGCCGGGCCGGAGTCGGTACCGCAATGGCCGTGGGTGGTGAAGGAAAACGCTTACGCTGCTTTGCGGAAGGCTGAAACGGGTTGGAATCCGTGGCAAGCGCGCCAGCGGCG
>JACSSB010000292.1 GCA_014879435.1 Phycisphaerales bacterium | reverse complement strand
CTCGATCTCCTCGTCCAGGGTGTTCGCCTAGCGCGTAAGTTGCCCGGTTTTGGGTAACGATAAGCCTTTGAAAAAGGGGGGCCGGGGGGGATTTTTGCCAAAAGGGAGAATTGAAGCATTACGGCAGAGCGGGCACGCCCGCGCTTCTCGCACCCGCCAACATGCGGATTATTATCCGCCGCCCCTTATCGTGGACGCGACAACATTAGAATTCAGCCGTCCGCTTTAGCGAGTCGGCTGAATTGACTTGTTAGAGCGCTGCCGACAGATGAAAAGCGATAAAATACAAATACCTAATTCTACTACAAAGGTCCAGTGAAGTATAAAGCTTAACCACCATGGCTTAAAGGCGGCAGGAATAACGACCAAGGCGTATGGCTTATCAATGAAAGGAGAAAACCACAAAATACCACCGGCTAAGCTATCAAGAATGACATGAAGCAACCCGCCAAGAGAAAAAATTAAAATAAGAAAAGGAGACTTCTTATTCTTGGATAAATAAAGCCATGCGATAGAGATAACTAGTGTAGTTAGCCAAAGAATAGGCCAATGTGTTATATATTTACGATGATTAGTTTGACGATTATCTACTAGATAAAAATAGAGAATATCAAGGTCTGGCGCTATTGCTCCAAACATGCCAACTGTGATTACGGCAATAGCTGATACAGAAATATTTTTGGCTCGATTAATCAATGAAATCGCCATGATGTAGCCAGACGGAGCATGTGCAATAAACATAAAACGCGCTCTCTAACGGGGCGGGGGCGGACGCGAAGCGTCTGCGACAGGGTATGAGCTGAGGTGCGCGGGAGCGTCAGCGAACCGCATCTCCAGCGACTTGTTAGGTCTTTAAAAATTCTTTGATACTAGCTAATTGATCTGTGACAGAGCGGTGACCAAGATCATCGTGATCAGAAACACCAGGGACATTTTTAGAAGCAGGGGATTTGGCATCGGACTGACCTCGTTTGAATGACGAGATCAACCTAAGCCTTCAATTTGAGCATCTGATGTGCCGAAAATGAGGGCTGGGTGAGGATTGGGTGAAGTGGTTTGCACACTCTCCCCCGAAGGGCTTGCACATCTCCCCCCTTTGGAAAAGGGGGGCCGGGGGGGATTTTTGCCAAAGGGAGGAATTGAACCGCTACGGCGGGCCGGGCACGCCCGCGCTTCTCGCGCCTTCCAGGCGCTTCGTGCGCAGTCGGGCCAGCCCGCCTCAACTTGCTGGCCTCTCCTGCTAGAGCTCAGGACCTAGGGCAAGCCGGAAACCGATGAAGTCGAGGCGAAAACCGGGGTCGTGGCGGGGGCGATACGCGGAGCGCACGAGGCGACCGTCGTCGAGCCAGGAACCGCCCCGCAGAACGCGCCTCCCGCCGGTTTCCGTACCAGTGGGATCGATCACCGGGCCTTGGGAATAGTCTCCGTACTGGTCCTGGCACCATTCCCAAACGTTGCCGTGCATTTCGTACAAACCCCATGGATTGGCTGGTAATGAGGCTACCTCAACGGTTTCACCACGAGATAGCCCTTTCTTGCTACCACGATAAGGATACTGGCCATCGTAGTTCACTTGCTCTGGCGTGATGTCCTCGCCAAACGAGAATGGCGTGGTCGTTCCCGCCCGGCAGGCATATTCCCATTCGGCTTCCGTCGGCAAACGCGCTGTCAATCCTGGCACCACATCGTTGAGCCGCTTGATGAATTCCTGCACTTCGTTCCAGCTCACTTGCTCCACCGGTCGCCGTTCACCCTTGAACTGGCTGGGATTTTTTCCCATCACCGCCTGCCACAACGCCTGAGTGCAAGCCGTCTCCGCCAGCCAGAAGCCCCGCGTGAGCGTGACCTCGTGCTGAAATTCATCACTCCCTCGATCATGCTCGTTTTCTGGTGAACCCATCAGAAACTGTCCCGGCGGCAACCACCGGAAGGCTTGGCGCACACTCCGGTAGGTCAAGGACTGCCACAGCCCGCAAGGATCTTCACCCCAGTCGCTGGCCCAAGGAGCGGGGAAATGCTCGGGTGCGGGACCGGGTGGCGGGGTGGGAGCCGGGTTTGTCACGCTCCCACGCTCCTGGATTTCGGAAGATCGGGATCTATCATGTTCATGTTTCTCTGGTTACTTGCGCTTGGCAGGGCTAGCTCGCCCGCGTTTCTCGCACCCTCCAGGCGCTTCGCACACGATCTAGCCAGCCCTGCCCTTTGACTGGCTCTTCTTGCTGGAGCTCGGGACCTAGGGCAAGCCGGAAACCATAAGAGTCGATGCGACGGCTAGGCCCGACGTGGCGGCGATACGCGGAGCGCACGTTGCGACCGTCGGTGAGCCAGGAACCGCCCCGTAGGACGCGCCTCTCGCCAATCTTTGGACCAGTGGGGTCAACCACTGAATCCTTTGGATAATTTCCATACCAATCTTGGCACCACTCGTAGACGTTACCGTGTATTTCGTACAAACCCCAGGGATTGGCCGGTAAGGTGGCGACTTCAACGGTTTCACCACGAGATAGCCCTTTCTTGCTATCACGATAAGGATACTTGCCGTTGTAATTCACTTGCTCTGGCGTGATGTCCTCGCCAAAGGAGAACGGGGTACTCGTTCCCGCCCGGCAGGCATATTCCCATTCCGCTTCTGTCGGTAAGCGTGCTGTCAATCCTCGCACCGCATCGTTGAGCCGCTTGATGAATTCCTGCACTTCGTTCCAGTTCACGGTCTCCACCGGTCGCCGTTCACCCTTGAGTCGGCTGGGATTCTCACCTGTCACTGCCTCCCACAATGCTTGGGTGCAGGTAGTCTCGGCCAACCAAAATCCCTGAGTGAGAGTAACCTCGTGCTGAAATTCGCCATTCTCCCGACCATGCTCATTTTTCGGCGAACCCATCAAAAAACGACCGGGCCATATCCAACGTACACGCTGGATGACGTTGCGGACACGGAAAGTGGCAAAGACACCGTAGGCGTCCACCCCGGCTTGATCAGCCCAAGTCGGCACGCGCAGACTCTTTGTGCGCCACGTCCGAAACAGCAATTCATCGAGAAAAAATCCTGCTTTCAATTCGACCGTGCCGAGTTCCTGACCGTCTCGCCCCTGCCAGACTACACGACCCGGATTCCACCAATAGGCCCGCCGCTCGCCGTGTCCATCACGAAAGCTGACGAACAGCCCGTCGCCATCCCGGCCCAAGGTATGCGCCCAAGCAGGCCGTGAAAACGGCTCAATCACCAACTCGTCGCTGTCAGTTTTCAGCCGATAGCCGGTTTCGTTGACTGGTAGGCTCGTACCATTCATCAACGGCAGGCTGGCATCGCCTACTCCTGACCGGCGATCATGGCACTGCATCATCGGGCGGCGCGTGGAAAAATCCGCGATGGGACTGCCACTAACATAGGCGCGCTCCACGCTGGCGGCGGCCTCGAATTCGAACCGTTCTCCCCGCTGAATCAAGCGCCAAGTTTGGGGCTGTTCCGGGCGATCCAGGGCAGCCAAAGCGCGATGGAGATCGAGTCCATCCGGCAACTCCCCACTTTCGCTCTCGACCTCCGGGTTGGCCAGCACCCACAGTGCCTCCGAACGCGGGCTGTGCTCCCAAGCAGCCGGGTGCATCCGTCGTCCACGCCGGTTAACCCAAGCGCGCAGAAAACGAACCTGCTCCGCCGCATTACCCGATACTTCCCGCACTTGCTCCAAGGCAGCGCCCACCCGATCCAGAAAAGCCTCGACCTCTAGATCGGTACGACCTTCCATCGCAGCATATAAAGTGCGTTCCTCCATCTGTACCGCTAAGGAAGCCGTGTGTTGCTGGGCACGGATCAGATTCCAAGCCAAGCGGCGTATGGCAGGGCCCAACTCGCGAAAGGCTTCCCGAAAAGATTCGACAGCCTGAACATTTCCCGGCAGCAGGGCGAAATCGCCGGGTCGAAAGTCGGGATGCAGCCAAGCCGCTGCCTCACTACCTACATCGGCTTGTTCCACCGGCAAGGCGTAGCGCAGATGCCGCAACAGGGCTGGCGTGACGCCGATGCAGGCAGAAAGTAGGGTCAGCAACTGCTTGGCACCCGCATCCTGGCTCGCCTCCTCACCGATGTTTGTGGCCCGCGTCGGCCAAGGGCGCGGCCCCGTCGGGCGTGGCGGAACATGCTCAGTGCGATCCAGCACAACCGGATAGAACAACCCAGCCAGAGCCGGATTCCACCAACGTGCAGGACAGGGTGTCAGCGCCACCGGCAAAATGCCTCGTGCCGCCAGACGGTGGCCGAGACTCACCCACGGTCGCCATTGCTCCTCTGTGCCGAGACAACCTAAATCGCCAGCGATCAACACTGGTGTTCCCGGCGGGGGCAGAACATAGGGTTGATATGCGCCCCAGCCCTCACCCTCCCAGCGCTGCACCGGCCCGGCCGGGCCTTGGCTCATGCACAGAATGTCGAGGCCAGTCGCCCCGCGTAGCCGAGGCAATGCGGTTCTCAAGGCATGGAAGTCGTTCCAAAACGGGTAAAGGCGCGGGTGCAGATCGAGGATAAATTGGCCTTGCGACACCCAGCGCAGACCCTTGAGACGCGGCACACGCCGCAGCGGTCGGCAGCGGGCGACCGCTGCCACTAACCGGCGCAGGTTAATCCGATGGCGTTCGGCTTGTTCCCCCAATGCGGCATGCA
>JACSSB010000110.1 GCA_014879435.1 Phycisphaerales bacterium | reverse complement strand
ATCGATGCCGCCGCGCACCAAGGCGCTCTGAGCGGAGGTGGTCAAACCATAGCAGTCATGGGTACCAGTCTGGATCGGATCTACCCGGCTAAACATCGGGATCTGGCCCATGCCATCGCCGAAAATGGCGCTCTGGTATCGGAGTTACCCACCGGCACGCCAGCGATGGCTGAGAATTTCCCTCGTCGCAACCGCCTCATCAGCGGGTTGGCATTGGGCGTACTGGTCGTAGAAGCCGCCCTACAAAGCGGTTCATTGATCACCGCCCGTCAGGCCCTCGATCAGGGACGGGAAGTGTTCGCGATCCCCGGTTCGATTCACAATCCCATGGTCAAGGGTTGTCATGCGCTGATTCGGCAGGGGGCAAAACTGGTAGAAACGGCTGCCGATATCCTGGAAGAATTGGGTTCTCTTGCGGCATTCGCCAGTCATCCCCCAGAAATCCCTGATACTCTAACCCTACCCTCGGTCTCAGAAACCCTGGACGAAGAATATCGGCAACTGCTGATGGCAATGGGCGACGAACCCCTAGCGATCGACTCGCTGGTGGAACGCTGCGGATTGACGGCGGAAGTGGTTTCCTCCATGCTGTTGATCCTGGAGTTGGAAGGTTACGTGGCAGCTGTTCCCGGTGGTTTATACTGCCGCCTGAAAGCTTAAGCGGACCGTCTGAACCGGCGGTCTCCCGCGCCCGTGCCCAACGACGGGGTTTTTTGTCCTTCCCAAATTGAGCGCTGGAATGAAAGAAAACGTGTTGGACGTGCTGATGTACCTGTTTCGAAACTACATGGACGATGATGCGGATGCCGACCCCGACCGTGAATCCATTCAAACCGAATTACTGGCCGCCGGTTTTCCCTCGCGTGAAATCCAACAGGCATTTGAATGGCTGGACAGTCTGATTGATCGCCAGATGCTCACCTCACCGGTCAATCCGGGTTCCTGCCGCGTTTATGTGGCGCAAGAACTGGCCAAGTTGGATGTGGAATGCCGGGGTTTTCTGCTATTCCTGGAACAAAACGGTATTCTCGACTCGGAAACCCGTGAACTGGTCATCGACCGAGTCATGGCGTTGGAAGCCGATGATATCGGCCTGCATCAACTCAAATGGATTATCTTAATGCTGTTGTTGAATCAACCCGGTCAGGAAGAAGCCTGTGCCTGGCTGGAAGACTTGGTACTCGATGGTGTACCCGGTTACCTACATTAAGCGTTTGCCTGGTTCCCCTGCCCCTCGCCACACTTATCATGCTGGCAGGTCATAGCGGGAAGCATCATCTTCCTGGCTCGGAGCCTGGCCTGACATCATTCCCATTAGTGACTCGCAACTATCCGTCATGAGCAAGAACTTGGTCATCGTGGAATCGCCGACCAAGGCGAAAACAATCAAAAAATATCTAGGCAAGGATTTCGAGGTCCTGGCTTCCTATGGTCATGTGCGCGATCTCATCCCCAAAGAGGGGGCGGTCGATCCAGCACACGACTTCGCCATGAAATATCAGATCATCGAGAAAAACCTGCGCCATGTCGAAGCCATCGCGAAGGCGGTCACCAAGGCCGATGTCTTGTATCTGGCCACTGACCCGGATCGTGAGGGCGAAGCGATTTCCTGGCATCTGTACGAAATTCTCCGGCAGCGCGATTTATTACAAGACAAGCCGGTACAACGGGTGGTGTTCCACGAAATCACCCAACGCGCAATCCAGGAAGCCATCGACCAACCTCGTCATCTCTCGCTGGATCTGGTCAATGCCCAACAGGCTCGCCGTGCGCTGGATTATCTGGTCGGCTTCAATCTATCGCCGCTGCTGTGGAAGAAAATCCGACCGGGTTTGTCGGCTGGTCGGGTACAGTCGCCAGCCCTGCGCCTGATCGTCGAACGTGAGGAAGAGATCGAGCAGTTCCAAGCGCGAGAATACTGGACTCTAGAAGCCGACGCCGCCAAAACTGGCCAAGCGTTCACCGCTCGCCTATTCGAGTTTGCAGGCGAAAAACTGACGCAATTTAGTATCACCGATGGGAAGCAGGCGCAGAGTCTGGAACAAATCCTACTTGAAGCGGCGCGTGCCCAACTGGCCGAATCTGGGGAAAGTACCGCCGATCTCGCCACCATTGGCCGATTGCGCGTCGCTAAAGTCGAACGCAAGCAACGCAAGCGACACCCTGCCGCACCCTTCACCACTTCGACTTTACAGCAGGAAGCCTCTCGCAAACTTGGCTTCTCGACTCAGCGCGCCATGCGCGTCGCCCAGCAATTATACGAAGGCATCGATACTGGCAATGGCGCCATCGGTCTGATCACCTACATGCGCACCGACTCGGTGAACCTCGCTCAGGAGGCGATCAACGACATCCGCACGCTGATCACTCAGCGTTATGGCGCACACAATCTGCCGACCAGCCCGCGACTGTTCAAGACCAAAGCCAAGAATGCTCAGGAGGCGCACGAAGCGATTCGTCCGACTTCGGTCGCACTCGCGCCAGAGACGATCCGCGCCCATCTCAACGCCGACCAATTCGCATTATACGAACTGATCTGGAAGCGCACCGTTGCCTGCCAGATGATTTCGGCCACGCTGGATACAGTTGCGGTGGATCTGGCTTGCGGTCACGGCAACCGCTTTCGCGCCACCGGCTCGACCATCGCCGATCCCGGCTTCATGGCGGTCTATCGCGAGGGCGTGGACGACCAGAACGATGAAGATGAAGGGCGCATGCTGCCGCCGCTGCAAACTGGAGAATGGGTCGATCTGTTGGCGCTGCGACCAGAGCAGCATTTTACCGAGCCGCCGCCCCGCTTTTCCGAAGCCAGTCTAGTCAAGGCGTTGGAAGAATATGGTATCGGTCGGCCTTCGACCTACGCGACGATCATCTCCACCTTGTTGGCCCGCGAATACGTGGTACTGGACAATCGCCGTTTCAAACCCACCGACATCGGTCGTATCGTCAACCGCTTTCTGACCCAGCATTTTACCCAGTATGTGGATTACGACTTCACCGCCCGTCTGGAAGACAACTTGGATGCAGTCTCTCGTGGCGAGGAAGATTGGCTCCCGCTGATGCGAGGCTTCTGGGACCCGTTCACACAGCGGATCGCGGAAAAAGCCGAGAATGTCACACGCCAGGAAGTGGTACAAAGCCGTGAGCTGGGCAGCGACCCCAAGACCGGTAAGCCGGTTTCGGTGCGGATGGGCCGATTCGGACCTTATGTGCAGATAGGAGTCAAGGACGATGCCGACAAACCGCGCTTTGCCAGCTTGCGCCCAGAACAGCGCATGGACACCATCACTCTGGAAGAAGCGCTGACCTTGTTTCAACTGCCGCGTGACCTTGGCGTCACCGCTGACAACGAACTTATTCAGGCCAATATCGGTCGCTTCGGACCTTATGTCCGTTATGGCAAGAACTACGTTTCGCTGAAGCAGGAAGACCCCTACACCGTCAGCCGCGAGCGGGCACTGGAGCTGATCGCCGCACACCAGCAAGCAGCAGCCAACAAGGTTCTGCGCGAGTTCCCCGATTCCTCCATTCGGATTCTGAATGGTCGATTTGGTCCCTACATCACTGACGGTAAGAAAAACATCCGCTTACCCAAGGGACGCGATCCCGCCAGCCTAGCACTGGCCGAGTGCGAAACCCTGGTGCGCGAAGCACCCGACAAGAAACCCGTTCCGCGCCGTCGCACCGCCAAATCATCCTGACCGGAAATGTCCTCATGAATCGGCTGCGATTGCGCGCTGCCGCCCGTGTGGTTCGGCGGGGCGGGCTGATCGCCTATCCCACCGAAGCGGTGTACGGGTTGGGTTGCGATCCACGCAACGAGGCGGCGGTACGACGACTGCTTGCGCTCAAGCATCGCCCAGCGCATAAGGGATTGATTCTGATTGCGGCTGACTTTGCGCAACTCGCCCCTTTCCTGCAACCACTGACGCCAACTGAGCGTGAGCAACTGGATGCGACCTGGCCGGGGCCTCACACTTGGCTGATTCCTGCCCGAAACAAAACACCGCGCTGGTTGCGTGGGCGGCACGATACCCTCGCGGTGCGGGTGACTGCCCATCCGCTGGCAGCGGCACTGTGTCGAGCCTGCGGCCATCCGCTGGTATCCACCAGCGCCAACCAGAGCGGCCGTCCCCCGGCTCGCACCACATTGGCGACGCGCCGACAATTGGGACAGGATCTCGATGCCCTGCTACCCGGCCCGACCGGCGGCGCGGCCCAACCGACCACCATCCGTCACTTACGAAGCGGTCGGATTGTACGCGGCGCTTGATAGGCAGTCCGGCTATAACGATGCAAATACTTAATAGAAAATGGGTATTGTATTCTTTTCCTCCCGTCCTATAGTCCCAATCTCAACCTCATCGAAAATATGTTTTGTGTAAGTCCTAATGATATTGAATAGAGGCCAATCTATTCTATCTATACCTAACTAGGCTATGTCAGCCTAGCGATAAATTCATGCGTAGTGAATGATAGAAATTTAGCTTTTACAGTAGGCTTTTTTATTATCCCTTTAATCATCGCAGGGTGTGCAACCCTGCCTGAGCCAATCAACCATCAGCATATAGACCAAACTTGCATGGGAGATAACAAAATATATGTAATAAGCCATGGCTGGCATACCGGGCTTTCTCTAAAATCATCCGATGTAAATCGTGTTCTTC
>JACSSB010000112.1 GCA_014879435.1 Phycisphaerales bacterium | reverse complement strand
GGCTACTTTCCAGTACCGGCACTCAAATTCGTGCGCGGACCGTTCCTAGCGTTCATGCGCGACATCCTCGACTCACGCGCCTGCCGAGAGCGTGGACTGTTCCAACGTGCCTATTTGGATAAGCTCTTGGCGGAACCGGAAGCGCATCTGACCCGGCTGCTGGGTAGCAAGCTATGGCATGCGGCGTTGCTGGAATTGTGGCTGCAACTGAATGTGGACCCAACTGTATCGACCAATACGCTCTGATACTTCCTTCGGCGCGCTGGTTTGCAGTGGACGCAACCTTCAATGAACGATGGGTCTAACACCAGATAGATATACCAGGAATTGCCCTATCCCTACTTTAGCTGCCAACCCCCAACTTGAGGTCATATGTAATGGAAGTCTTGGAGCTGATCAAAGAGCAGGTCGAATCCAATCCGGTGGTCATCTATATGAAGGGTACCCCGGAGATGCCACGCTGCGGTTTCTCGCAACGTGCGGCTCAAGCGCTGGCTGCTACCGGTTTACCGTTCGCCTACGTGAATGTGCTGGAAGACGAGGAGATTTTCGATAACCTACCACGCTACGCTGACTGGCCGACATTCCCACAAATCTATGTCGGTGGTGAACTGATTGGTGGCTGCGACATCACCCTGGAACTGTATCAGAGTGGCGAACTGCGCAAACTGATGGAAGCCGCTGTCGCCAAGTCGGATACGCCATCTGCCTGAACCCACTTTCCTCGTTCGCCCGGCACCGCCGGGCTTTTTTCGATCTAATTCCCCAACCCAACAGCCTTTCGGACCCTTCCAAAATCCCCCATATACTATTGCGGTTTTTATGTAGCTACTGCAAAATGGGAATTGTTCGCATCTAAAGTGTATTCACGTGGAACTCACGCGCCTTTCTGATCTGGCAATCGGTCAATACGGTATCATCGAAGAGATAGAAGCCGAGGAATCGTTTCGCTGGCGATTACAAGCCCTGGGTTTTCGCATTGGCCGAGAAGTACGACTGATTCGTCAAGCCCTGTTCGGCGGACCACTACAAGTTCAGGTTGGCAGCATCAACGTGATGCTACGCCGACAGGATGCCGCCTCCATCCAACTTCGAGCCACTGGATGAGACGTATCGCCCTGTTGGGGATGCCCAACACTGGCAAATCCACCTTTTTCAACCGTCTCACCGGCGCCAACGCCCGTATCGGTAACTGGCCGGGTATCACCGTCGATTTGCTAAGCGCTAGAATCTTGCTTGGCGCTGAAATGGTCGAAATCGTCGATTTGCCCGGCCTTTACGATCTGCATGGATTCACCGAGGATGAGCAGGTAGTACGGCGCTTCCTGCTGAGCAATCCGGTGGATCTGTTATGCATCATCCTCAATGCTACCCAGATCGATCAACAACTGCCTCTGGTGCTGCAACTGCAGCGACTGGGACTTAAAACGCTGGTAGTCATGAACATGGCCGATGAGGCCGAGCGTCTGGGTATCCGCTTCGACACGGCCACCTTGGCAGCGGGGTTGGATTGCCCGGTTTGTTTGATCAGCGCCAAGTACGGTCGCGGTTTTCCAGAAGCCCGCAAGGTGCTCCAGCAGATCCTAAGCCTGAATTCTCCCGCCACCACTCCAGCCCCAAGGATCGATTTCGCCGCTGATGAGGCGCTGGTCGCCGCCGCCGAGAAGCTGATCGCCCGTTCCGTGGCAATACCGCGTATGTTGGATTTTAGCCTGAGCGAGCGCATCGACCGTTTCGCGCTGCATCCGGTGCTTGGAATCCCGCTGTTCTTTTTCGTCCTGTTCCTGCTGTTTCAGGGAGTCTACACCCTAGGAGGACCGCTGCAGGATGGAGTCGCCTGGCTACTGGAACAATTCCGCGAACTGATATTGGTGCATCTTCACGGAGTTCTGCCTGATTGGCTGTATGGTCTACTGGTGGAAGGTGTATACGACGGATTAGGTACAGTGGCTTCCTTCGTGCCGGTGATCGTGCTGTTCTTCCTGGGTATGGCACTCATTGAGGATAGCGGCTATTTGCCACGCATCGCCTTCCTGATGGATGCGCTGATGGCACGAGTGGGGCTGGATGGACGCAGTTTCGTAATGTTGCTGATGGGATTTGGCTGCAATGTGCCAGCACTGATGGGAACTCGGGTCATGCGCTCGCGTGGCTTGCGATTGCTGAGCATGCTGATCATCCCCTTCTCGCTGTGCTCGGCTCGCCTACAAGTTTTCGTCTTCCTGACCACGGCACTGTTCAGCCCGATCCAAGCTCCACTGGTGTTGTTCGTGTTGTATACCATGAGCTTCTTAACCGCTCTCGTCACTGCCTTGTTGTTCAAGAATCGGCTGAGCAACAGCGAGCCACTATTGATCGAACTGCCACCCTACCGGCTACCGACCTTCAATCAAGTACTGCTACGTGGCTGGCATGAGGTGCATCATTTTCTCAGCCGCGCCACGCGCTTCATCGTCGCCGGAGTCGTGATGATTTGGCTGCTCACGCATTTACCGACAGACGTACCCGCTGGCAGTACGGAGACTCTGGCGGGGATGTTCGGTGGTTGGTTGGAGCCGGTGTTGCGCCCAATCGGCATTGATCAACACATGGCGGTCGTGCTGCTGTTTGGCTTTGTCGCCAAGGAAATCGTCTTGGGTGCGATGGCGGTCGTGTACGGGCTACAGGGCGACGCATTGGCACAATCAATGGCTCAACACATGGATTGGGTACAAGCTTTCAGTTTCATGCTGTTTACGCTGGTCTATACCCCCTGCCTGTCTACAGTAGCGACTCTGCGTAGCGAATCCAAAAGCACCGCCTTTACGGGTATCAGCATAGTCTGGTCGCTGGTGCTGGCTTGGCTACTCAGTTTCGTCTTCTATCAGAGTGCGCGGCTGTTGATGGGATAGCGCGCAAGATTATTTAGCCCCACACAGCCGTGACATAGCTTTACAGTCAGCCCGGCGGCGATGCGCTAGTGATGTTCAGTATCCACAACCAAATGTCGCTTACATCTTATCAATAACCTCCTTCCGCTTAAGTTTTTGTAAAACACAATAACAAGCGTATCATTTAAATACTTTGTTTTGATTAACCACGTCTCCACTACATAATCTATATACAACATATTGAAATTAATTATTAATTTATGCTTGGGGAAATAATGAAAAAACTATGGCTTATCGCGCTTCTCGCATTCACTCCCTGGATTCATGCACACGCTGCACAAGTGCTTTATTATGACAGTGGTGGCTTCGAGACACTGGGTACAACATTTAGCTCAGGACTCTATCCCGATGTTTCCAGCCCCAGCCCAGCCTTCAGCACACTGCATCCATCTTCGCCGCAATTAACGGATTCGCTGTTTGACGGGGCTAGCGTTGAAACCTTGCGACTTAGTGGAACTCGATACACTCCCTTTGATCCTACGGTCGAGCCTGATGCCCACGGCAACTATGCAGTGGGCATGGTAGGCTCACCTGTTGGCACGTCTGTATATCGTCCAAATGGCACCCTCCTCACATACAACTATGACACGCTGTCTCTGCCGATTGATGTCTCGACTTGCACGAATATGGTGTCGGTCACTGTGACTTTTGATTTATCGTTGTCGGCACTGGCAAGCGGAATTAGTCCATACAATGCCTTGCGTCCCTATTATTCCGGTCCTGTTGCACCAGTTGCGATAGTCAAGGTTTTTGACCCAAACAATATCGACATCAACTTCAATACCGAACTATCCAACCAGACGGTAACCGGCACGAGAGACGCCGCAACCCCTACTTTTACGCTCGAATGGAGTTCTCAGTCGGTGACACTGCCGCTGACCAGCGCCATACTGAACGGCGGAACCCAAGCCTTGATAACGATCAGCGGTGCCGGAAGTGCCGCTGCACAGGAAAATACCTACATCAGCTTGGACAATCTCATGATCTACCGGAATACTCCCGATAATGCTGGATGCATCATAGCCGCACCAGGCCCAGGGACGGGAGCAGCGGCGATACCGACGACAAACTCCTATGCCTTGTGGGTCATGACGCTCCTACTTCTTGCGATGGGCGGAGGATTTTTCTTAAACGAAAAACGCTCCATCCAGATCAAGACCAAGCGGTAAAAACGCCTTGTACTACTGGAAGAAAATCACCTAGCGCACCTCCGCTCTCGTCGGTCGCAACGCAGGATTCAATCGCGATGGAAGAAATACGCGAGCGCATCCAGCAAGCGCCGATCCTCGGCGGGGGCACCGACGTGATCGAAGTGCCCCGCCCGCAACACGAACAGCTCTTTAGGACCACTGAGCGCGTTATAGATCGCGAACTGGCCGGGTGGCGGTACCGCTGGATCAAAATGCGCAGCAGCGATGTGCATGGGAATACGCAACCGACGCGCAGCGATGGCTGCATCGAAATAGCGCAATGTCTCCATCGCTCGGCCCGTTTGCCGCTGATAACGACGCACTGCCTCACCGCTGCCCACACAAGGCATACCCAGGCGTAGTGGATGATGACCAAAGCTGGGTACCTTCAAATGGGCGCGGTGAAAACGCTCGTCCCAAGGCAAGGCCAATGCACCGATACCACCACCAAAACTGACGCCCAGATACTCCAGCCGCCGTGCTGCTACTGGAAACAGTTCCAGCAATGCCGAAGCCGCACACCACACGATATCTGCGGCGCAGCCACCAT
>JACSSB010000114.1 GCA_014879435.1 Phycisphaerales bacterium | reverse complement strand
GAGTCGCAATCTGGGTCGCAAGCAAGCGCTGGAAATGTTGCTGACGGGTGAGTTCATCGACGCAGCAACCGCACAGAGCCAGGGTTTGATTAACCGCGTCGTGCCGCTGGATCAACTGGATGCAGAGGTCAATCGGCTGGCCGACGCTATTTGCGGCAAATCCCCGCTGGCGATTCGCATGGGTAAGGAATTGTTTTATCGACAGTTGGGGCTGCCTTTGGCAGAGGCTTATGCCAGTGCCAGCACCGTCATGGCCTGCAACATGGACAGCGAGGATGCACGCGAAGGGATCGATGCTTTTATCGCCAAACGCAAACCGACATGGAAAGGCCGCTAAGACCCTCAGAAAAATAAAAAACGATTCGACCACCTTTGGAGACCACCGCCATGAGTTTCAGCTCCCACAGTATCTATGACATCAGCCTGGATCAAAATCTGGCCAACCATGCGTCATTGACTCCCTTGAGTTTTATCGAGCGAGCCGCTGCGGTCTATCCCCATCACACCGCTGTGGTGCATGGCGAGATTCGACACAGTTGGGCGGAGACTTATACCCGTTGTCGGCGGCTGGCCTCGGCGCTGCAGCAACGTGGGATTGGGATAGGCGATACCGTTGCTGCGATGTTGCCCAACATTCCAGAAATGTACGAGGCGCATTTCGGTGTTCCCATGTCTGGCGCGACGCTTAATACCCTGAATATTCGCCTGGATGCCGAAACGATTGCTTTCATGCTTGAACACGGCGAGGCGAAAGTCCTGCTCGTTGATCGCGAGTTTTCTGAAACCATCAGTCGGGCGCTACGCTTGATTCCGGCGAGCAGGCGCCCCTTGGTGATCGATGTGGATGATCCGCAGTTCGTCGGTGGCGAGAAGCTGGGGACATTGGACTACGAGACATTGCTGGCCGAAGGTGATCCTGAGTTCGCTTGGCAGCCTCCAGCCGACGAGTGGCAGGCCATTACCTTGAATTACACCTCCGGGACCACCGGCAATCCCAAGGGCGTGGTTTATCACCATCGCGGTGCGTATCTGAATGCAGTCAGCAACGCCTTGGTGTGGGACATGGGCCTGCATCCGGTCTATCTGTGGACCCTGCCGATGTTTCATTGCAATGGCTGGTGTTTCCCCTGGACCCTAGCTGCCACGGTGGGGACCAACGTTTGCTTGCGTCAGGTACGTAGCGATACCGTATTTGAGTTGATCAAGCAGGAAAAGGTCGATCATTTCTGTGGCGCACCGATTGTGATGAACCTGCTCAAGAACGCCCCCGACGAGATGAAGGCGGGTATCGCGCACACGGTCAAGGTGATGACGGCTGGTGCCGCACCACCGGCTGCGGTGATCGAGGGGATGCAGCAAATGAATTTCGATGTCACCCATACCTACGGTCTGACCGAGACCTATGGGCCGTCGGTGGTGTGTGCTTGGCATGAGGAATGGGATGCGCTGAGCCTCCCCAAACGAGCGGCATTGAAGTCTCGCCAAGGCGTGCGCTACCCGATGTTGGAAGGGTTGATGGTGGCGCATCCCCAAACTTTGGAGCCGGTGCCGAAGGATGGCGAGACTATCGGCGAAATCTTCATGCGCGGTAATGTGGTGATGAAGGGCTATCTGAAGAATCCCGCTGCCAGTGAGGAAGCGTTCCGAGGTGGCTGGTTCCATAGCGGTGATCTGGCGGTCTGGCATGAAGACGGTTATATCGAGATCAAAGACCGTTCCAAGGACATCATCATCTCCGGTGGTGAGAACATCTCTACTATCGAAGTCGAGGACGTGCTGTACCGGCATCCGGCGGTGCTGGAGGTGGCGGTGGTGGCGCGGCCCGATGAGAAATGGGGTGAAACCCCCTGTGCCTTTGTGACTGTGAAGCCGGGGATGGAACAGGTCACCGAGGAAGAGATCATCGAGTTCTGTCGCAATCAATTGGCGCGATTCAAAGTGCCCAGGACCGTGGTGTTCGGTCCACTGCCCAAGACCTCCACCGGCAAGATGCAAAAATTCGTGCTGCGTGAGCAGGCCAAATTATTGTAATGACTAAGGAATAAGGGAGCGGTAGGGCGGTAGGGTGGATAAGCGAAGCGCATCCACCAACAATCCCCTCCCGCCTTCAGCGTACTCCCCCTTGGCAGGGGGAGAGTGGTTAAAACTCCCCTCCTGGAAAGGTCGATAAGCGAAGCGCATCCACCGGGAAGTGGTAGTCTCTGTTTTCAAGTGGGCGCACGCTCAAGCCGTGCCAGATCCTCAAGGTCCTTACTGCGCTGCCGCACTCGTCGTTCATAGCTGGCTTGGTTTTTAGTGCAGATTAGAGTGTAGGGACGACCTTTCTGTTCGGTGACTCGATCCAGGTCACATCCGTTGCGCCGAATCGAATCCTCCACATGGGAGCGTTCCGCTTGGGCGGCCTTGAAAGCCCACTTCTCGCGGCCGGGATCGGCGAGGAAGCGGCTGAGTTCAGTGCAATGTGGGCATTGGCAGGCTAGCGTACTAGCGCGTGTCCAGTCGCGTGGCGGTTCCAGCGCTTCCGCGATCCGAGCGCGCAGGTGCGCTAGGCTGACAGCACGCAGGCGGCGCACCGCCGCCCCATCCCGGATTGCCGCCACTTGGTCGCTGAGAATGAGGCTGGCAGGGACGAGCACAGCATCCAGTCCATAAGTCTGGGGCCATGCCAGAATGTAATCGACCGCATCATCAGCTAATCCTGCATCGAGCTGAGTCAGGGCGCTCAGAAGATCGACGACGAAGCTGGGTTCCATCGGCGGTGACCGATGCCAGGACTCGCGTTGCGGCGTCCGCGCTGGATCGCCGGGTAAGGCATTGATGAGGGCACGAGCAGCGGGGAGAAAATCCACCTCACAGGAAGTGTCCCGCACCAGGGCAGCGCAGCGCGCCAGCAGATTACCGCAAGCGCCAAGAGCTGTTCCCACATTTCCGGCAATGATGCCTTCGATCTGTTCGGCGGCGCGTAGTGGTGGCAGGAGACGGATTGCTTGAATCAGGGCTGCATTGTCGTTCAGACTGTATTGGCCAGTGGCGGAAAGCTCGGCCAGGAAAGTGTCGATACGCGCCGTATCCCGCAATTGGGTGAGCAGCACCAACATCTTGGCTTCCATACCCTCCTGGATATCGGTTTGCCAGTAGTATCCCCCTCTTCGTCTTGGCCATGTGTGCAGCATATATCCAGTCAGCTCATGTGCCTCCTGCCACAGCGGCGATTTTGGGCTTTTACCGCTCTCGATCCAGCGCTGGACCAGTCCGCCCAGGTAGGGCAGCGTGGCAGATAAACCTGCTTGATTGAGTACCGCCAGCCGCCGCGCACGTGGCCACAACACGAGGCCCGCCCGGCGGTAGGTTCGCTCGAAGGAGACCCCTTCGTTGCCAGCCGCTTCGTGAAAGTGTTGCTCGTCGGGTGTCAGGTTGTCGAAGGCGTCGGATGGGCACAGTTCATCTTTCTCGAAAGGGAGGACACCCAGATCCGACAAGCCGCCGTTCGGTCGCCGCCATTCGGTCAATGTGGCACTTTGTTCGAAGATTTCACCCGCTTCAAATTCTTCATCCTCCTCGTCTTCCTCATATCGCCCCCGGTGGTGTGAACCGTAATAGTCGCCGATATATTCGGCATGACCGCTCTCCTCGATAGAAACCAGCGCCAGATGTAGATCACAATCGGCCTGTTCCGCCGCCCCGATCAATACCGATGCGGCGGCGGCGTCCTCACCTTTCAAGGCGTCGAAGGCGATTCCCGCTGAGGTATAGGCATGGTGGAGGGGGTAAACCAGTTTTTCGGGTGAGTCGTCGTCGGGCGATGCTTTATCGGCAGCCCATTGTTGCAACAGCTTCACCACAGCAGCCTGTTCAGCCTCATAGTGGGGCGGTTCGGGAAGACGATCCTTGCCAGGACGTAGCAGCAGGTTGTAGACCAGCGTCAGCCGACAACCGGAGGTGATGGGCAAAACCTCGTGCACGCAATCGGCGTAGAACGCAGCGAAGGCCACTTCCGAGGGTTCCGGGTTGCGCAGATCCAGTTGGATATCCCGATCACGGTGATGCACCCGCAATTCGCCGCCGGTGTACAGGGAGGGCAACACGATGATGAGGGTGGCGAACATGCCGGGCGCTTTTTCGGTGTCACGGTGATCTATGAAGAAGCTACCCACGTCGTACACCAGGAGCTTGTACAGTTCCGCCACTACCGGTTGGGTGACACCCAGACCCTCGGCAGCCTGCGCGACGATACTTTCCAGAGTGCGAGGCCAGTTTCGACCCTCAATATGGATCTGGGCCGCATCGATCTGCCAAGTGCGTCGTACCTGCGTATCCACGAGGGTTTCCGCACCTCGACCGTAGGGTGCCTGCTCAGCAACAGTGATCAGTTGCTCGGCCTGAATCGGCAGCAACGGTAGGGCAATGGAACCGACGCCGTCCACCGTTAGAGAAGGCGCGAACAGTTCGTTTGATCCAGTCGTGTAAAAATCGCCAGGACGCCGGACCTTGCTCAAGATCCCGGCCAGTTCGGTGGTGATGGATGGCATGCATTTTCTCCGTTTTTACGGCTCTTTAATGCGCAAAGCTTGGACCGAAACTGGAATATCCATCATCAGTCCTTTAGAGCCTTAAGTTCAGCTACCGGATCATAATTTGTGGAAATTTTAGTTGCGTCTGCGTACTTGCGCCTAGTTCCCGCGACGATACCGGTTTTC
>JACSSB010000154.1 GCA_014879435.1 Phycisphaerales bacterium | reverse complement strand
TGTTTCCAGCGCCTCAACCCCTTCAAATAGAGGTACAAAATCCAATTTCAGCGCGCTATCCACCAACAATCGATCCAAGCGCTCATGTAAGGCATCGCGCAGATCCGCTAGCGGCATTCCCGGCAACGGTCGGATGTCGATATGCAGTTCGCAGTTGGCACAGATGCGATTGGGATTATCGCCACCGTGGATATGCCCCAGATTCAGCGTCGGTACTTCGACCTCGAACAAAGGATTGCGGTAGCGTGCCTGCAATTCGGCCCGCCAGCGCAGGAGTTCGCCAATCACCTGATACATGCCCTCCAGCGCGCTCACACCCAGCGCCGGATTGCTGGAATGACCCGAACGCCCCTGCAAGCGGATCGCTTCCATCAAAATACCCTTGTGCATCCGCACCGGTTTCAGCCCAGTCGGCTCGCCGATCACTGCGTGCCGACCCAGCGCTTGCCCAGTCATCGCCAGCGTCCGGGCGCCGCACATGTTGCTTTCTTCGTCTGCCGTAGCCAGAATCACCAGCGGTTGGCGCAAGGATTTGGCCGCAAAGGTCTGCGCCGCCTCTAAAGCCAGCGCCAGAAAGGATTTCATGTCAGCCGTACCCAGGCCATAAATCCGCCCATCCACTACTTCTCCGCCAAAGGGGTCGAAACGCCAGCGCCCGGCATCGAACGGCACGGTATCGGTATGACCGGCCAGCACCAATCCACCCGCCCCCTGACCCAAGGTGGCGATCAGATTGGCCTTTTCCGATTGCCCCGGCAACGCTTCAATCCGTACCGCAAAGCCAGCGTCTTCCAACCAACCGGCCAATAGCTCAACCACGGGTCGGTTGCTCTGGTCGAACTGCGGCGACACGCTGCTCACCGAAGGCGTGGCAATCAATTGACGAATGCGGTCCAGTAATAAGGATGAAATCAGCATAAGTTTTCACTGGCGATCAAGGTTGACGTTGCGAGATAATAACAATTATTTACTGGTTGGTACCCCGCGCTGATCTTGGCTGTTGGCGCCCAAGCCATCTCGCCTATCCCTGTTTACCTGCTTGCCTCTCAAGCTTGGACCTCCCGCTTAGAATTACCATGCTGCGTGCCGCTACCCTGGACGACCTTTCCGCCCTGCTGACCATTGAAAACCGTTGCTTTAGTAGCGACCGGCTATCCCGTCGCAGTTTTCGTCACCTACTAACCCGTGGTAATGCGGTCACTTTGGTCGTGGCAGAAGCTGACCAAATTCATGGCTACGTACTATTGCTGTTCTCGCATGGCACCTCGATGGCCCGCCTGTATTCCATCGCCGTCCATCCAGATTTCGCTCACCGTCGCATCGGTGACCAACTGCTGCAAGCCGCCGAGACCGCCGCTCTGGAGCGCGATTGCGTATCGATGCGCTTGGAGGTCCGCCGTGATAATCCTCCTTCGCTGAACTTGTTTCGCCGCCACGGCTACCGCCAATTCAAAGAGGTGCTGGATTATTACGAAGACCATATGAGCGCCTTGCGTTTCGAAAAACGCTTGGTTCCACAGCTTCAGTTCGACCTAGTCAAAGTTCCGTATTATCAACAAACTCTTGATTTTACTTGCGGTCCAGCAGCGCTGATGATGGCGATGAAGGCGTTGGAACCAGCACTCGAACTGGGCCGCAAACTGGAACTGCGGTTGTGGCGCGAGGCGACGACGATCTTCATGACGTCCGGCCATGGCGGCTGCGGCCCGTATGGGTTGGCGCTGTCAGCCTACCGACGCGGTTTTGAGCTGGAGCTGCACGTCAATGAACACGGCGTGTTCCTAGTCGATTCGGTGCGCAATCCAGAAAAGAAAGAAGTGATGCGACTGGTGCAGGAAGACTGGATCGAGGAACTGCAGCGGCTACCGGTGATACTGCGTTGCGGTAGCCTCGGCGTGGATGAGCTGCGTCAGAAATTCGAAGCCGGTGGCATTCCACTGGTACTAATTAGTTCCTACCGCATCTATGGCGAACGCTTTCCACACTGGGTCGTCGTCACTGGCTTCGATGAGCGTTACATCTACGTTCACGATCCATTTGTTGACGTTGAAAATGGTGAAACCGTCACCGATTCGGTCAACATGCCGATCCCACACCGAGAGTTCCAGCGTATGGCCCGCTACGGCAAAGTCGGGCAAAAGGCCGTGCTGATTCTCTACCGTACCAACCGCCGCCTGGAACCGCCGGCCGTTCCACCACTGTAACCGCACACTCATTCGATCAGGATGCTTCACACTGATGGCAGATCACATCATTTTGGTGGAAAACCCCACCGACTGGAAACCCCATTTTCCCAAACTGCCCGTCGTCACTGCCAAGGACTACTTGGCCAAACCCGAATATTCCACCGGCCGCAGCCTACGGGTACTGAATCTGTGTCGCAGCTACCGCTATCTCAGTATCGGTTACTACTGTTCGTTGCTAGCCGAGGCCCGGCGTCATCGCGTCATTCCCAGCGTACGCACCCTCAACGACCTCAGCCGCAAATCGATCTATAGCCTCGATATCGAGGATCTGGACGATCATGTCCAACAGGTGTTGGGTAAGCCCCGGCCCGGCTTTACCGCTACCGCTTTTGAGCTGGACATTTTCTTCGGTCAATGCGCCGCCCGTGAATTACAGGAACTGGCCCGACAACTGTTCGATGCGTTCCGTTCACCGCTGCTGCGCGTGGAATTCCGGCTACAGGGCAAATGGCGGATTGCCACTCTCAAGCCCCTCTATCTGCATTCGCTATCGGCTGAACAGGAAGAAATGTTCCTCACCGCGCTGGTGGCCTATCTCAGTCGGCGCTGGCGACAGCCACGAGTCCGCAGCAATTACCGCTACGATCTGGCGATGCTGCACAATCCTAAAGAAGAGCTGCCGCCCTCCAATCCCAAGGCTTTGCAACAGTTCATCAAGATCGGCCGGGAGTGCGGGGTCAATGTCGAATTGATCGAAAGAAAGGACTTTGGCCGACTGGCTGAATTCGATGCGCTGTTCATCCGCGAAACCACCGGTATTGCCCATTACACCTACACCTTTGCCAAAAAGGCAGAAAGCGAAGGCATGGTGGTCATCGACGATCCAGATTCGATTCTCAAATGCACCAACAAGGTGTATTTGGACGAATTACTGCGTAGTCATCGGGTCCGCACTCCGAAAACCGTCATCGTCCGCCGTGACAATCTGGAGCGAGTGGATCACGAAATCGCCTACCCCATCGTCCTGAAGATTCCCGATGGTTCTTTCTCGCGTGGGGTATTCAAGGTCAACGATCGCACCGAACTGCTGGATATGGCCAGCAAGCTATTCAAGTCTTCCGACCTGCTGCTGGCACAGGAATTTCTCTACACCGAGTTCGATTGGCGGGTGGGAATTCTCAACAAAGTCCCTCTGTTCGTCTGCCAGTATTTCATGTCCAAGGAACACTGGCAGATCTACAATCACGAACCCGGCCAGAAGAACAGCAGTAGTCGTCAAGGCGACTTCAAGACCTTTCGGGTCGAGGATGCCCCAGAAGTAGTCGTCAAAACGGCACTCAAAGCCGCCGGTTTGATCGGCAGCGGCCTGTATGGCGTGGATTTAAAACAAACCGCCAAGGGGGTAGTGGTGATTGAAATCAACGATAACCCCAACATCGACCAGGGCATCGAGGATGCGGTACTCAAGGAAGAACTCTACCGCAAGATTATCGAGGATTTAGTCTGGCGGCTGGATCGCAAGCGGGGCAAATAAGGAAGCGAAGGAAACCGGGGAATAGGATCGATTTCAACACCCATTCCCCTTAAATAATTCAGGCTGCTTTCTTGGACCAAGCGGTACACCAGCCATTGGCATGTACCAGCTTGCCCTGGAAGATCGCGCAGGGGCCTTCGGCATCACCCGCCTTGCCGGTATACAGGGCGCAATTATGACAAAAGGCTGTGGCGTCCTTACGCTTGTCGGATTTAGTAGCATCAGGCGCATAACCCAGCGCCGCTGCCTGCGGATCGGTCTCACTGACCATATCAGCCGCGTTGGCGGTTCCGCTCAGCAAGGCATTGGCAAACGGTGCGGCGGCCAAACCAACCGCAGTGAGCTTGATGAAACGACGGCGGCTATTGTCGAGAATCTGATCAGCCATGGCACCCTCCTCAAAAGTTGTTATAGGAGCTACTAAGACTCGCACGTAGTACCCGTGCGAGTGTCCCGCATGATAGCACGGACCCTGATCGGGCAATTTGCGATTCAACAACGATAGTAGTGGAATTCCTGCTCATCCCCTACACAGCGCAATAGCTCAACGGTCGATACCACCCATGCATAGGTATTTGATTTCCAGGTATTCGTCGATACCGTACTTGGAACCCTCACGACCTAGGCCGGATTCTTTCATCCCGCCAAAAGGTGCGGTTTCAGTGGAAATAAGTCCGGTATTGATCCCGACCATACCGTATTCCAAAGCCTCGCTGACCCGCCAGATTCGCCCAATATCGCGGCTATAGAAATAGGAAGCCAAACCGAACTCAGTATCGTTGGCCATATCAATGGCCTCCTGCTCGGTGGCGAAGCGGAACAGTGGCGCTACGGGACCAAAGGTTTCCTCCCGTGCCATCATCATCTCGGCGGTTACCTGAGTCAGAATCGTGGGCTGGAAAAAAGTCCCACCCAGCGCGTGCCGTTGACCCCCCAGCACGATATGAGCGCCCTTGCTCACCGCATCGGCGATGTGCTCTTCCACTTTCGTCAC
>JACSSB010000116.1 GCA_014879435.1 Phycisphaerales bacterium | reverse complement strand
CGGTCATGATCGGTGGCGGTGCGCCCATCGTGGTGCAATCGATGACCAACACCGATACCGCTGACGCCATGGCGACCGCCACGCAGATCGCAGAGCTGGCGCAAGCGGGTTCGGAACTGGTGCGCATCACCGTCAACAACGAAGCCGCCGCCGCTGCCGTACCGGTGATCCGCGAACAACTGGAGGCGTGGGGGGTATCCGTGCCGCTGATCGGCGATTTTCACTTCAACGGTCATCGGCTGCTGCATCACCATCCCGCTTGTGCCGAACTGCTCGATAAATACCGCATCAACCCCGGCAATGTCGGCCGCGGCAAGAAGAAGGACGAACAATTCGCCACCATCATCGAAATCGCCTGTCGCTATGACAAACCGGTGCGCATCGGCGTCAACTGGGGCAGTTTGGATCAGGAGTTGGCAGCGCGGCTGATGGACGAAAATGCCCGCTTGTCAGCACCAAAGCCCGCTGAGGAAGTGATGCATGAAGCGATGATCCTGTCGGCCCTGGACAGTGCCCACCGCGCCGAGGAAATCGGCTTGGGCCATGACCGCATCATCCTGTCGGTCAAAATGAGCGGCGTACCGGATCTGATCGCGGTCTACCGTAAACTGGCGGCACGCTGCGATTATCCCCTACATCTTGGTTTGACCGAGGCAGGGATGGGCAGCAAGGGCATCGTCGCTTCCACTGCCGCGCTGGCGGTGCTGCTCCAGGAAGGCATCGGCGACACCATTCGTATCTCGCTCACCCCTGAGCCGGGCGGAGATCGCCGTCAGGAAGTGATCGTGGCCCAGGAAATCTTGCAGGCGATGGAATTGCGCTCCTTCACGCCCCAAGTTACCGCCTGTCCCGGTTGTGGGCGCACCAGCAGCGACTATTTCCAGCGGCTGGCGCAAGATATTCAAAGCTATCTTCGCCAGCAAATGCCGCTCTGGCGCGAGCATTATCCCGGCGTTGAGGAATTGAAGGTGGCAGTGATGGGCTGCGTGGTCAACGGTCCCGGCGAGAGCAAGCAAGCCCATGTGGGCATCAGCCTACCCGGTACTGGCGAAATACCAGTGGCACCGGTTTACGTAGATGGCGAAAAAACCGTGACCCTCAAAGGTGAACACATCGCCAGTGAATTCCAGCAAATCGTGACCGATTACGTGATCCGTCGTTACGGCGGACATGAGGAGCACAGACGTACCACCGACTGAGTACCTTCCTTCCCCTCCCACGCTGGACATTCACCATGAGCGATCACGCCGCTACCCGCAAATCTCCGCACAAGGTGGAAGAGCATCTGCGGCAAATCGCCAAACTGTTGGAAAAACATCGGCTGGTCGAGACCTTGGTGGATCGTGATCGCACCAGCCCCCGTCATGATCTGATCGAATCGCTAGTCCATCGCCAGCACTTAGTCGAACTGCAACTGAAGCTGCGCAGCCTGCACCCGGCGGATATCGCCTACATTTTGGAAGCACTGCCGCTGGATGACCGCTTATTGATCTGGCAACAGATCGAAGACGCGCGCGGCGGCGAAGTCTTGCTGGAAGTATCGGAGGCGGTGCGAGATTCGCTGATCGAAGCGCTGGAACAACCTGCACTCATCAAGGTACTGAGTCAGCTCGATGCTGACGATCTGGCCGAACTGGCCGACGCCATACCCGACACGATCCTGGCCGAAGTCCTGCAATCGCTGACCACTCATGATCGCGATTGGCTGCAAGCGACGATGGCCTATCCAGAAGACACGGTTGGCCACTTGATGAGTCAGGATGTATTGACGGTACGCGAGAGCCAGCGGGTCGAGCAAGTGTTGCTGCTGCTGCGTGGCCGAAACGATCTGCCGTCTAATACCGACAGTCTGTTCGTGGTCGATAGTCGCCACCTGCTCAAAGGTGTACTGACACTGCGCGCCTTGCTACTCAACGACCCGGAAAAGCCGGTCGGCGAGCTGATGCTCAGCAATCCTGTGGTATTCCATTGCAACGATGCCGCCAATGACGCCTCTCGGGCCTTTGAGCGCTACGATCTGGTATCGGCGCCGGTCGTCAATGATCGCGGGAAGCTGGTCGGTCGGTTGACCGTGAACGAAGTGATCGACTATATCCGCGAGGAATCGGAGGAAGACGCGCTCAATATGGCTGGTTTGCGCGGCGACGAAGATCTGTTCGCACCGATCTGGGATAGCGCCCGCAATCGCTGGCTGTGGTTGTCGGTCAACCTAGTCACGGCATTCATTGCCTCGCGGGCCATCGGCCTGTTCGAAGACACCATTACCCAGATCGTGGCTCTGGCCACGCTGATGCCGATTGTGGCGGGTATCGGCGGCAACTCTGGCAATCAAACCACTGCACTGGTGGTGCGCGGCCTAGCACTGGGCGAGATCACGCCGGAAAACACTTGGCATCTGGTGCTGAAGGAATTCGGCGTAGGCTTGCTAAACGGCGTGGTATGGGGCGCGACAGTGGGGTTGTTCGCTTATGTACTGTACTGGAATTTGCCGCTGGGGCTGGTGATGGCAGCAGCCATGCTGCTAAATCTGCTGCTGGCAGCACTGGTAGGAGTCGCCATTCCTCTGATTCTGCACCGGCTGGGCCGTGACCCAGCATTGGGGTCCAGCGTATTGCTAACTTTCATCACCGACGGCATGGGCTTTTTCATATTCCTGGGGCTGGCGACGGTGTTTCTATTGTAGCCGTGAAGCAGATGGAACCAGATTATATACAGACACATTAAAGAAAGAAGAAATTTTAGATGTAATTCCAGATTCAAATAGCATCATCATCGTAGGGAATTCTGATTCCATAAAAATTATATTGAATAGAATTCATGATATAAAAAATACTGAATAAGCCAATACGTACAACGGCACTTCATGCTATGCCTAATCTCCGTCTCATTAGCCGCACAACATAAGGAAGTCGCACATGACAGAAAGAGTGAATCTTGGTAAAGCAGCACCTTCCCTGTATCAAGCAGTCATTGAACTTGATCGGCTTGCCTCTGAAGCTCTGACCAACGCAGGTATTGCAAAGGGCTTCTCGCACCTCTTACGCCTACGTGCATCTCAGATCAATCAATGTGCTTTCTGCGTCAGGCTACACGTACGGGATGCCCTCGCCAGTGGAGAATCGAGTGATCGTGTAGCCGTTATTGCCGCATGGAAGGAAACGGAATACTTCAGTCCAAAAGAGCGTGCTGCATTAGAACTTGTGGAGGCAATTACATTGATCTCCGACGGCCAACTTCCAGATGCAATCTACGAGCAAGCCACGATAAATCTTTCCAAAGAAGAAGTGTCTGCCATTGAATGGCTCGCCGTTGTCATCAATACATGGAATCGTATCGCTATCTCCAGCCGTTATCCTGTCAAAGCATAGATGCAGTTAACGATTTTTAGGTCAATACCATTTTACAGGGCGACGGATCACAATCTACTACTTGCGCGTGCACAAGCACGCGAATCAACCTAACATCGGACATTAAATCTTGCAGGTTCTCCCTCATGTGACTTATTCACCACCTTGTTGAGCCTAATAATGAGAAAGCTTTCAATATTGCGATTTCTTGCACTGTTCTGGCTGGTGATCTGTGGTCCAATATTCGCTGGGCCAATAGATGACGCAAAGGTACTATTTCAGCGATATACCGCGCTGGAGGCTGCATTCGACCCTACCATTACGGATCTATATTCTGACGACGCCGTGATTTCGAATACACGGACATATCCTACCGGCCAGGTTCGGGTCGTTACGATACCGGCTCCTCAATACAAAGCTCTGATTAGAAAAGTGATGCCCTTAGCCCGAATGAAGAGCGACTACAGTACTTATTCCGAAACCACCTTTACTCTTGAAAGCAATGGAATCCGTATCAAAGCAAAGCGTTTTTCGGTCTTGAAGAAGTACGAGAGTCCAATCTCGATTCTCGTTGCTCCTGATAAGACAGGAACGTGGACCATCCGTGAAGAATTATCAGAATCTCGACCGTTTTAGATCTAATAACGAGGCGGTGATGTAACGGGCTACACAACTCCCAAAAGAATATTTAAAGATCGAGGAATCCTATATGGTATTTCCAAGACATAATTATCTGACTAAAGACCAAATATTGGATATATTAGCTTCGTTTGAGCCGACTCGAGCAATTGCAATTGTACGCCTCATTTACAAGAATAAGCAGGAGATCCGCCAACCAGAGAGTATGAGCGTTGAATCGCTGAGATCACTTATTCTTGAATCTATGGAAAACGAGCACCAACCAGGTAGAGACATTGAGGTCGAGATCCCGAAGCTTGGAAAAAAACTGATCGGACATCATGATGGAGTATATTGGCTTGAACCAATTACCTAACCTATGCTCAACATAGGTTACTCCGATGGCACTTTATTCCTTCTAGGGCTCACTCTCAGTGGCGCACGAATAGCCAGTACTAGTTTGGTCGCTATATACACTTGTTATACAACCTTCTTATTTTATTCTGCACAACAAGTATTCATCGTATTCATGAACATCACTTAACTGCTGGGGGATTCTTTCCATAATCATCATGCATTAACTGCGCGTTGGTGCAAATCGTCTGTGACGCAATAATTTTTCCTTTATCGTCGTAGCATAACTGTAACAACCATCCAAATACTTCATTCGGCCATGATTTATCTGGCCAATGAGATTCAGGCGGCAGCTTGCTTGAATCCACTCCAAGCGCCTTGGCTAGGGCAAGAATCTCTTCATGGTGCCAGCATAT
>JACSSB010000117.1 GCA_014879435.1 Phycisphaerales bacterium | reverse complement strand
TGCTATGGACATTTATTAACTTTCTGGTACCAATTATCATTCCTTATTGGGCATATCGATTCGCGGCAGCCCGACTCTTGACAGAAAAAACAGATATAAACAAGTCACAAGACAAATAACGAGATATGGTGGAATAATTTGGGCAAGAACACACGAAACTGGGTTGACCGCCTCTGCTGAAATTCCGGTACGGTTGGCAGCAGTCGACTATGCTTTGCCCATCTTCCGCCACTGACCACCGCGCATGGACTGGAACCGCCTACTCTCTCGCGCCCGTCCGGGCCTATCGCATCAACATCCCGACAACGAAGCGCGCACCGACTTTCAACGTGATTTTGACCGCATCGTCTTTTCCTCGGCATTCCGTCGCCTGCAGGATAAAACTCAGGTCTTTCCACTCTCCCAAAGCGACTACGTTCGTACTCGCCTGACCCACAGCCTCGAAGTCTCCAGCGTTGGCCGCTCTCTGGGCACCATGGTCGGCGACAGCGTGATCCGCCGTCATCACCTACAACAGGTCTATCCCCAGGATTTCGGTGCGGTGGTCGCCGCTGCCTGCCTAGCGCACGACATCGGCAACCCACCATTCGGCCATGCGGGCGAAGATGCCATCCGCGTTTGGTTCCAAACTTCCGCCACCGGACAGACGCTTCTGACACGACTGGACAAGGCACAGCAGCAGGATTTCCTACGCTTCGAAGGTAATGCCCAAGGCTTCCGCATCATCACCAAATTGCAAAGCCCCGATAATCCGGGTGGCATGCAACTGACCTGCGCCACGCTGGGCACTTTCACCAAATACCCGCGTACCTCCATGCTGCCAGTCGCTCCACCGCCGGGTATCGCTTTCAAGAAATTCGGTTTCTACCAAGATGATGCGGATCTATTCGCAGAAATCGCTGAACAACTGGGATTGGTGCCCATACTGCCCGGCGCTTGGAGCCGCCACCCGCTCGCTTATCTGGTCGAGGCGGCCGATGACATCTGCTACCGCATCATCGACGTAGAGGACGCCTTCCGGTTGCAGCAACTGCGCTTTGAAGAGGTGCGCGACCTGCTGCTTCCCCTCACCGGCGAGCCGGACCGCGCCCAACACAAAATGGGCCAGATCACTCGTTCCAAGGAAAAAATCGAATACCTGCGCGCCAAGGCGATTGGCGCCATTATCGACCAAGTGCACCGCTGCTTCATGGATAACGAAGCGGCGATCCTGGCGGGTGATTTCGCCATGGAACTGCTGGATGTCATCCCCGCCGCCAACGCGATGCATGCCCTGAAGGAATGTGGCGAGACTCAGGTGTATGTCTCTAAACCGGTGGTGGAGGTGGAAGCGGCCGGTTTCGAAGTCCTGGGCGGACTGCTGGATGCTTTCATCACCACCGTCAACGACCTCGCCACCCATGGTTCTGCCGCTTCTCCCAAAAGCCGGATGCTGATTCATTTGATCCCGGAATCCTTTGTCGGACCAAGCCGCATTCCCAGCCCCAATCTCTACCGCCGGGTTCTGGCCATCACCGACTTCGTTTCTGGAATGACCGATTCTTATGCGGTTACCCTGTTCAAAAAACTAACCGGAATTTCGCTGCCCACCGGTTAAAGCCAGACATAAAAAAGGCGAGTCGCTTGACTCGCCTTTTTGCTGCGTATCGAACTCGCTCCTAACAACCCGGAATCAGCGGCACGAATATCACCGATAGCACCCCACGGCTGTGCGGCATCCCGGACGAGTCCTTGCACACCACACGCAGTTCTTGACTGTGATGTGGCGGCCCCACTGGGATGATCAAGCGGCCTCCTGGCTTGAGCTGCTGCACCAAGGCTGGCGGCACCTCGCCTGCCGCCGCCGTGACCATGATGCCGTCAAAAGGTGCCTTTTCTTCCCATCCCTGCGTGCCATCGGCGGTGTGAATATCCACGTTGCTGATCCCCAGCGCACGCAAACGCCGCTCAGCAGCCTCGGCCAAGACGGGAATCCGTTCCACCGAGTAAACCTGCTGCGCCAAGTGGGCCAACACCGCAGTCTGATAGCCCGAGCCTGTACCCACTTCCAATACCACCGACTCGGAATCGGGTGCCAATAACTCCGTCATTAAGGCAACGATGAAGGGCTGAGAAATCGTCTGGCCATGACCGATGGGCAACGGAGCATCGACATAAGCCCGTTCAAGCCAAACCGAGGGCACGAAGCGATGCCTCGGTACCACCGCTAGCGCGCGTTGCACCCGCTCGCTCAACGCAGAACAACCCGTCAGCGCGGCCGTTTTCCGGGTTTCTGTGTTGATCTGCTCTAGCAGGCACCGACGCAGAGATTCATCGCCCTCGACCAATCCGTCGCTCATGTCGTTCTCCCAGCCGTTGCGCTAGGCTGTGCTGGGCTGTGCTATCTGGCATCAGTATTTGGGCCACCAATCCTCCGGTGCACAGCAACGGCTGCCGCCGCACACTCGCCAGCAGGCCAGCCACTGGAGCCACCACTGGCGCTCGAATCTGTCCACTAAAACCGTCGTGGATATAGCCCAGTGTTTCTTCAGCCTGGACCCAGCGACCGACATTCAATTTGGAGGAAAAAATTCCAGATTGCTCAGCCGACACCACAAAAACCTGCTCCAAACCAAAATAATGCAGGTCTTCATCTTCGCTGGTGGGACGTAGACCACTAACGATCCCGGTGCGATCAAGAAAGGCCACCATGGATCGAAACAAATCCTCGCAATAGCCGGTCTGCAAACCACCGGCCTGCCCAGCATGAATCACGAAATTCTCACCGCCGCAAAACCACCAAGCGCGGATCTGACTGGATACGTCGATGTCCGCAATCGGCCGCTCAATGACTGCCGGTAATCCAAACAGACAGGCGCTGGCACGCTCGTCGTCATTGGGTGCGTACAGCCGTACCTGTGGTATCTCCTCGATTTCAGGATCAGCCGAACAGATATCCACTCGGTAATATGCGGTCCGCGTCAGGTCCATCACGGCCTCGGCCAGGGTTCGAGGCGAACGCGAACGCTGATCGCTCTCGTTACTAGACCGCACCAAGCCTTCAAGCGTGGGAAAAACGAGCACTCGTTCAAGCAGGCGCAAATCACGCTGCTCACCCGCCTCGATGCTGCGCAAGAAGGCCGCCAGCCGTGAGAGTACGAACATGCCATTGAGACCGGTCCCTTGGGGATCGGCTACCAATGCCAGTTTCGGTGCCCGTCCGCGTGGGCCGATATCATGATATGGCAACAGCAAATCTTTCCATTGCAACTGTATGGACAGATTGGAACCCGTGTTATTGCTCAAGGCATCACTCCATTACCCCGCCACCCATTTCGATCAAAAATCTGACCAAGAAACCGTGTCACGGCCTTTTGATTGGGCATAGTTTAGCTCATTAATTTTACAGAAGAACCAAAAATCGTGGCTTTCCGGATGCCACGATGATTAGACAGGCAAATAATTTATCATTCATGTTGCAACGCAACATGAATCTCGATATATTGCACTGCAACAACTCCGCTCATGCCTAACAAGGAACGCGCCATGATCATCGATCTGTTCAACAAAACCTTGGAAACTCCACAATCTCTGCCAGAACCATTGCTCAAAGCCAATAAGCTGTGGGTCGAAAATATGGAAAAAATGCTGGTGTTCCAAATGAATTCGTTCAAAACTTACATGGACATCGGCATCAACCAGATGAGAGCTGCCGCCGAGATCAACGATGTCAAAAGCTTGCAGGATTTCTACAAGCGCCAGACCAATATCGCGCAAACGATCCAACAGAAACTGTTACACGATGCCAAGCTGATGTCTGATCTCGCCACGCGTTTTAAGAACGAGATGGACAATCTGACTCGACTCACTCTGGAAGAAGTGTTGCCGTTACCCAAGGCCGCCTGAGCACCCAATCAATTGGATCGACAATTACCACCCTAGTACGCGGTGGTTGTATTTTCCGCCCCAACCACCGTGGATCGTGCCACTAAACCCCAACTCGCAGTTATCGCTGACGACCCCGCCAATCTAAGCACGGCGGTCGAGTTGGCGACTGAGTTGCGTTTGCCCCTGGCAACCCCACCGACCACAAGTACGTTCAGTCATCTGCTAGCGGTCACTCCGGCACGCCTGGAGTTGCGAACGCAAGGCCCGGAAGCTCCCGGACCCATTTACGTCGATTTCACCGCAGGCGCAGTAGCCCATCGGCGCCGATTCGGCGGCGGCCGTGGCCAGCCACTGGCTCGAGCGATTGGGCTCAAGGGCGGCGCCATACCGACTGTGGCCGATGTCACCGCCGGTTTAGGGCGCGATGCATTCGTACTGGCTTACCTGGGCTGTACCGTCTGGCTAATCGAGCGCTCGCCGATTATCGCCGCCTTGTTGCGTGACGGTCTGCATCGCGCCGCCCACGATGCGGAAATCGGCCCCATCGTGCGCGAACGACTGCACCTCCACAGTGGCGACGGGCGGGAATTTCTACCCCCACTGGCGGCTAATCAGCGACTGGACGTGGTTTATCTGGACCCGATGTACCCACACCGGCAAAAATCCGCTTGGTCTGGGAAAGAAATGCGTCTGTTGCGGCAACTGGTCGGTGACGACGAGGATGCGTCGGCGCTGCTGGCGACAGCGCTACGCTGTGCCAGCAATCGGGTAGTGGTGAAACGTCCCCGACTGGCACCGGTCTTGGATGGCCCTGTGCCCACAGCAAAGATCGTTACGCCCAACACCCGCTTCGATCTCTATCGCATCAACCCTGA
>JACSSB010000347.1 GCA_014879435.1 Phycisphaerales bacterium | reverse complement strand
CACCCATCGGGCAAATCGCTCTGATGGCCATCTGGATTTGGATTTATGGCTTCCTGATGTGGGGCGTAGGGCGGCTGGAACGGCGGCATGCTACAGTATCCGCCTCGTGAAACTCGAACTCTTACTCAATCTTCCCACCATCGCTCGTCGGACACTGTTGATGACCGGCGATGCGCTTGCGGTGCTGGTCGCGATCTGGGCAGCATTTGCCATCCGCCTCGGCGACTGGTGGCCTTCGATGCTGCAAGGCGTGATTTGGCTGTTTCCGCTGGCCGTGCTCATTCTTATTCCGACCTTTGCAGCAGCGGGGCTGTATCGCCCAATCTTACGTTATGCCGATGAAAGCCTGCTGTACACCATCGTGCTCGGGGTCAGCATCGGGATTTTGCTGATGATGGCGGTTTGGGTGTTCCTACAGCAAGGGTTGGTGCCGCGATCATTCTGGCCAATTGCCTGGTTGGTGCTGATTGCCCTGGTGGGTGGTGGTCGGCTGGCGGTCCGTCGTTTTCTGCGTCGGCGATTTCGGACCAGTGCGGCGCGTACTCCGGTGATTATCTATGGGGCGGGCGAAGCGGGCGCGCAATTGGCGCATGCGCTGCGTTATAGCACCGAATGCGTTCCGGTCGCCTTCGTTGACGATAATTCCAAACTGTGGGGTAGCGTGGTGCTGGGTCTTAAGGTGCGGGCGCCGTTCAAGTTGCCGCGCTTGATCGCCCAGCACGAGGTGAGTCTGATCCTGTTGGCGCTGCCATCGACGCCGCATCGTCGTCGCCAGGAAATCCTGGAGACGCTGGCCAGATTGCCAGTACGCGTATTGGCTTTGCCCACACTGGCTGAACTGACCAGTGGCGCTCGGCGTATCGATGAGTTTCGCGAAATCGATGTCGAGGATATTCTCGGTCGTGATTCGGTTCGCCCTAACGCGATGTTGCTGCAGGCGCGTGTGCGTGGCAAAAGCGTGATGGTGACGGGTGCGGGTGGTTCGATTGGGACCGAATTGTGCCGTCAGATCCTGCTGCTGCGACCGCGCCGACTGGTGTTGTTCGAGCGCTCTGAGTACGCCCTGTATGCCATTGAACAGGAACTACAGGTCATGCTGGCCAACATGGATCAAAGCGATCCCCGTGCGCCCAATTCCGTTTCTGCAGCGATACCCAAACGGGTGGAAGAGAGAGGCATCGAACTGATCCCGCTACTGGGTTCGGTTATTCACCAGCACCGCTTGCAAATCGCGATGGAACGCTTTCAGGTCGAGACCGTTTATCATGCCGCCGCCTACAAGCACGTGCCAATCGTTGAATGCAACCCTATTGAGGGTGTGCAAAACAATGTATTCGGTACTTGGCGCGCCGCCAAGGCTGCTATCGCGGCGGGTGTCGGGACTTTCGTGCTGATTTCAAGCGATAAAGCGGTGCGCCCCACCAATGTCATGGGGGCCACCAAGCGATTGGCAGAGCTGATCCTGCAAGGGCTAGCGGGAGCGGAGGGTGCTTCGACCCGATTGTGCATGGTTCGCTTTGGTAATGTCTTGGACTCTTCTGGTTCGGTGGTGCCGTTATTTCGCGAGCAGATCCGCAAAGGGGGGCCGGTCACGGTCACCCATCCCGAAGTAGAGCGCTACTTCATGACCATTCCCGAAGCGGCGCAACTGGTGATTCAGGCCAGCGCCTTGGCTCAGGGCGGTGAAGTGTTTCTGCTCGATATGGGTGAGCCGGTGCGGATTCTCGACCTAGCGCGGCGGATGATCCGCTTGTCCGGGCTGGAAGTGCGGGATGAGGAGTATCCCGAGGGCGATATCGAAATCTGCTTCACTGGCTTGCGCAGTGGCGAGAAGCTGCGTGAGGAGTTATTGATTGGCGACAGCAATCTGCCCACCGCACATCCGATGATCCGCCAAGCCCGCGAGCGCAGTTTAGCCTGGGAGAAGGTGCGCGATTATCTGGAACGACTCGCCGCCGCTTCGCATACTTTCGACTATCCCGCTGTGCGGAGCATCCTGCAGGAAGCGGTGGCGGAGTATCAACCAGAAAACGACATCGAGGACTGGATCTGGCTGGCGGAGCAACGGGAGATGTTAGAGGCAAAGGAGATCAATCGGTTGTCTCCGCCTCTGCCTTCGTGTTCGGCCAGATGACCACGGTTTTGACCCGATTGTTGGAGATTTCTTCGATCTCAGTCGGGTGGCCTGCCAGCGACAAGCGAGCACCCGGTTCTGGAATGGTTTCCAGGTGCTCCATGATCAGGCCATTGAGGGTACGTGGACCGTCGGTCGGCAATTTCCAATCCAACGCTCGATTCAGGCTACGAATCGAGGTACGACCATCCACCATATAGCCGCCATCGGCGCGCGGAACCAAGTTGCGCTTGCCAATGGTGGCGGGGTCGGTGGTGAATTCACCCACGATCTCTTCCAGGATATCCTCCAGGGTGACCAGTCCCAGTACTTCACCGTATTCGTCCACCACCAGCCCAATGCGGCGGCGTAATTGCTGAAAGTTGATCAATTGCTGAGTGAGCGAGGTTCCTTCGGGAATGAAGTAGGGCTCTCGGATCAGGTTTTCCAGATCAGTGCGATTGAACTCCAGATTTTGCATCATCATGTTGAGCACTTTGCGCAGATGCAGGAAACCGACCACCTGATCGAAGGTATCGCGATAGACCAGCAGGCGCGTGTAAGGGCTACGGGTCAACTTGGCAACGACTTCTTTCCAATCGTCTTCCAGATCGATGCCTTCCACTTCATTACGCGGCACCATGATGTCATTGACGGTGATTTCCTCCAGCTCCAGGATGCTCAGCAGCATGGTCTGATGCCGCTTGGGGATCATGACCCCGGCTTCAAGCACCACCGTGCGCAGCTCTTCAGGGCTGAGCGACTGCTGGCTGGAGGTCTGAATCGTGACCCGAAACAGCCGTAGCAAGCCGTTGGCTACTGCGTTGGTCAGCCACACCAATGGATAAAATATCTTGAGTAGCGGCGTGAGTACGGCGGAAGCGGGAAAGGCAATACGCTCGGGATGCAGTGCTGCTAGGGTCTTGGGGGCGACTTCACCAAACACCAACAGGATCAGCGTCAGGGCGACCGTGGAGACCACGATGCCGGCTTCGCCCAGAAAATGGATAGCGATAATAGTGGCCAGCGAGGAGGTCAGAACATTAACAAAATTGTTGCCGAGCAGAATGATGCCAATTAAGCGATCCGGTCGTTCCAATAGTCGGCTGACGCGCAAGGCGGCCTTATCGCCTTCTCGGGCCCGGTGACGTAGGCGATAACGATTGAGGGTCATCAGCCCCGTTTCGGAACTGGAGAAGAAAGCGGAACAGCCGATCAATAGAACCAGAACGATGCACAACACGCCAATATGAATATTGTCCAACTCGTGAAGACCTTAGATTTTGAGTGAATGGGTTGTATTTACGAATGGCTGGAGCGCGCTGTCAAGCGTTGGTCGGCTCAGAAGAGTTTCGACCAAGCTTAAACGAGGCATGCTCAATAACGCTGTAGGATTAATTCCAGAACCAGTTTGCTGCCAAAATAGGCGAGCATCAGGAAAGCGAAGCCGCTCAGTGTCCAGCGGATGGCGGTACGACCTCGCCAGCCGAAGCGCCAGCGACCCCATAACAGTATTCCGAACACACCCCAAGCGATAAAGGATAATACGGTCTTGTGAACCAAGTGCTGAGCAAAAATATCTTTGATAAAGAGTAGGCCACTGAATAGGGTAATGCTCAGTAGAATGAAGCCAGCACCGATCATTTGAAACAACAAGGTTTCCATCGTGGTGAGCGGTGGGATGCCACGCAGAAAGCCTCCGGGCTGGCGTTGGCGCAAACGTCGATCCTGAATGGCCAGCAGCACCGCCTGTACCGCCGCCAAGCTGAGCAGCGAATAGGCGAGGATGGCAATGAGAATATGCAGTTCCAGAGGCCATTGTTCGGGATCGGCAACAATGCGTTCGGTGGCAAAGGACAGGCCAAGAACCAGGGTTAGTGCCCCAAAGGGTAGTACGATGATGCCCAGATTCTCAACCGGTCGTACCATCGCTGTCGCCAGTAAAACGACGTTGATCAGCCAGCCGGTGAACGATAGGGCATTGAAAAAGCCGAGATTGAGGCCAGCGGGTTGAAACACGGTTTGTGCCAGAATCATCGCATGCAGGATAGCTGCACCCCAGCCCAGCGCCAACGGGCCACCCTTCGAAAAGGCCGTAGTGACGCTGGCGTGCGCCAGCCGAATCGCCAGCAGTCCGCTGGCAATCAGATAAAGAAGGGCAGCCAAAGCGCCAATGACCGCGTTCATCGAGATTCTGTGTCCGTCCTATTGCCCGAAATCATGATGGCATGGAATGGCGGTCGCTTGAAGCGTATCGCGCCAGGTGGAGCGATTCCCCTTATAATTCCCATCATTTTCCGAATCTTGAACCAAGGATTCCCACATGTTTGAAAATCTCAGCGAGCGCTTGTTGCGCACTGTCAAGAATCTGCGCGGCCAAGGCCGTCTGACCGAGGACAACATCAAAGATGCGCTACGCGAAGTGCGCATGGCGCTACTGGAAGCGGATGTGGCGCTGCCGGTGGTGCGCGAGTTCATTGACCGGGTACGCGAGCGGGCGATAGGGGAGGAAGTCCTGCTCAGCCTAACGCCTGGTCAGGTGCTGATCAAGATCGTGCACGAAGAACTGATTCGGACCATGGGTGAGGCCAATGCTGAGCTGAATCTGCGCACTCAGCCACCAGCAGTGGTGTTAATGGCCGGTTTGCAGGGTTCCGGTAAAAC
>JACSSB010000118.1 GCA_014879435.1 Phycisphaerales bacterium | reverse complement strand
CCAGCGATGGTGGCGGATATTCCCATCATTGGTTCCAGTCTGGCGCAACAATGGCGAAAAACCATCAGTAGCACCGAAGATCTACGGGCACGGCTGGTACCGGATCTGCAAAAAAGCAGTCGTTGGCTATTCCAGCAAATCGGTACAGTAGGCACGCTGTTCCTGCAAATGCTGCTGGTGGTGGTGTTCTCGCTCGTATTCTATGTCAACGCTACGACCTTGGATGCACTCACTGCCAAGATAGCGCACCGCCTCGGTGGGAAACAGGCACTCCAGGCCCGCGACCAAGCGCGACAAGCGATCCGCTCGGTAGCGCTTGGAGTCGTACTGACCGCCCTCATTCAAGCGACATTAGCACTCATCGGTTTATTGGTGGTGGGTGCCCCATTGGTGACGCTGATCACTTTCATTTGCTTCCTGTTAGCCATCGCCCAGATCGGTGCAGCACTGCCGCTGCTGGCGGTGGCCGGCTGGTTGTATTGGGGACAAGGCGATACTGGTTGGGCGCTGTTCATGGCTGGCTGGGGTCTATTGGTGGTGGGCGGCTTGGATAATATCTTGCGGCCTCTGCTCATCACTCGTGGGATCAGCATGCCACTAATCCTGGTATTCGCTGGCGTGATTGGCGGGTTGCTGGCCTTTGGTCTGATCGGTGTATTTCTAGGTCCGACCTTGGTAGCGATTGCCCATACGTTGTTGCTCGCTTGGCTCCAGGAGTCTCCCGACCCAGAATCGGCTGATTCCAGCCAGATTTCGCAGTAAACACGCGTATGGAAAGACGGCTTGAACCGGAACAGATCTGGCTGCTGCTATTAGCATTGCGTCGCACGGTCCGAGCCGGAGCAAACGATTCTAATCGCTATGGACTGGGGTTGAAGGACGAGCAAGCGTTGGTCCTGCCCCCTGATGATCCAGTTGCTTTGATCATCGTGGCCGGGGATGGCTCCTGGAGCGCCAGAGTACCCGTCGCCGAGATGGGTACCCAATTGCTGGATCTCTGCCTGCCGATCACTTTGGCTTGCCGGAATCGACCGTTGGCGCTGGCGCATCTTGGGCAGAGTCTGGACGGGCACATTGCCACCGTCCATGGCCTATCCCGCTATATCAATGGCCCCGAAAACTTGACGTATCTGCATCGAATACGTGCGCTGTGCGATGCAGTCATCGTCGGTGCCGGTACTGTGGAAGCCGACGATCCACAGCTCACCACGCGACGAGTGACTGGCCCGCATCCGATGCGCGTGGTGCTCGATCCGCATCGCCGCCTTTCTGCCAAACACACGGTATTTCAAGATCATGTCGCTCCGACGCTGCTGGTTTGCGACGAAGCGCTGGCCGAACAACCGGGGCCTGGTCATGCCGAAGTGATCGGCATTCCCCACGATGGTCGCTACCTGCATCTGCCTGAGATCCTGCGGCAACTGCAGCAGCGTGGCTTATTCGGGATTTTTATTGAAGGCGGGGGCCAAACCGTGTCGGCCTTTCTGCAGGCGGGTTTGCTGGATCGCTTACAAATCACGGTGGCGCCGCTGATTATCGGCTCCGGTCGGCCGGGCATCGCTCTGCCAGTGATCGAGGATCTCTCACAGGGGTTACGTCCCCGCCACCGTTGCTACTCGATGGGCGAGGACATCTTGTTCGACTGCCAATTACGTTGCTGACCCGACAGATTCACTCTTGTGAGATCGGATCGTCCAAATCCTGCCACCAATCCGCTTTCGGTTCGGGATAGCGCGCCAACCATACCTTCAATAGCTCGGCGTGCTCTCTTTCCTCTGCCGCGAACTGGAGTGCCGATTCCCGCACTGCTGGATCGCTGGTATTTTCGGCAACATTGGCAAAAAAAGCTTCGGCGCGCTCTTCACACGCCAAGACCAGACTCAGCGCCTGGTGCGGATTCATCCGGTAATGGCCTTGGCCCACGGGTATGCTTTCTGGTGATTCGGGGGTCTGCCACTGATAATCCCAGGGTGCGAACGTGCGGGGTTGACCACCGGCCAAGCCTTCCACCTTATCCACATGCTGCTGTTCGATAGCTGCCATCTTCCGAAACAGTTCGGCAAGTTCAGGCTTGTTGTGTACCTCCATTTGTTCCGCCAGATCTTCATAGCGTTCCACCGCTTCGCGTTCCAGCTCATGGGCGTGAGTAAGGAACGCATCGAGTGTGCTGATGGCTTGATTCATAGAGCCAGATCCTCTTCGATGGCACTGAGATCATGGTTGGAAGTGTCAACCGTGGCGGTATAGCAGGGGCGATTACCGAGATAGAAAATCCCTGTAGTAAAGCCATCATCGCTGAGCAAACGATGGCCAGCCACAGCGGGATCGCGGGTGGGTTCCACCGAGCTAGGATGCACCGTCTTCTTCCAGAATCTTTCTTCCGGGCGATAGGTTATGCAGGGACTCAACACCTGCACGAAGGAAAATCCAGGATGCTGGATCGCTTCCACCAACAGGTGAGCGACTCCATTGGGGTCGCCAGAAAAGCCGCGTGCGATGAAATTAGCGCCTGAGGCCAATGCCACCGCCAGTGGCGCGAAAGGATTGACCCCAGTGCCACCCGGCGCGATCTTGCTGTCCCAATCCGCTGGAGTCGTGGGCGAGGGTTGACCCTTGGTCATACCGTAAACCTCGTTGTCCATCACCAGCAAAGTCATATCCACATTGCGTCGGCAAGCATGAATGAAATGATTGCCACCGATGGAGAAGGCATCACCATCGCCACTGGTAACGATCACCGTCAACTCGGGTCGGGCCAGCTTCAGTCCAGTCGCCACCGCCGGGGCACGGCCATGCACGCCGTGAAACCCATAGCATTGCGTGTATGCGGGAATACGTGATGAGCAACCGATACCAGAGACAACAGCAACCCGCTCCGGCGGCAACTCCAGATAGGCCAATGCCCGAAACAGGGAGGATTCAACTCCGAAATGGCCACAACCCGGACACCAGATCGGTTTGACGGCAGATTTGTAATCCTTGTGGGAGTAGCGCGGGACGAGCGATTCCGGTTTATTCATGGTCGATTTCCTGCAGCAGGTGATTCAGCACTTCGCTCGGACGAATGGGCAGCGGCCCCGGTCGGCTGATGACCTCGACCCGATCGGGCAAGGAGTAATAGGCGCGAAGAAAATGATGGAACTGTGCGGAATGGCTTTGTTCCACCACCAACGCTCGCCGCACACCCTGCAGGGCCAGTGCCATGTGCTCCGGTCGCGTCGGCGACAATAAACGTAGGGCGATGACCTTAACAGCCAGACCCGCAGCACGCGCTTGGGCCACTGCCTCAAGGACCGCAGCTGTGGTCGATCCCCAGGTCAAAACTGCGGTTTCGCCTTCACCATCGATCTCCGCCCAAGCATCCCCGTAGTCGTATTGCTCCAATTTGATGCGGCGTTTATCCAATTGCACCAAATGATCAGCGACACTGCTAGATGGCGTACCGTGCGCATTGTGTTCCAAGCCATCGGCGGTGTATTGCCCACCCAAAGTGCCAGGAATAGCCATCGGTGAAATACCATCCTCAGTCAAGGCATAACGATCATAACGACCCATACCTACCTCAGCGATGCGTCGAGGTGGTGCATCGGAAAGTGGAGTAGGCCGTTCACAGATCGTCAATGCTTGCCCCATGAATTGATCGGACAAGACGATGGCTGGGCATTGCAAGGCTTCCGATAATTGCACCGCCCATTGGGTGGTGATCAGACAATCGGTGACCGATTGCGATGCCAGTACCAGATGCGGCGCATCACCATGCAAGCCATACAAGGCGATATTGAGATCGGACTGTTCGGATTTGGTCGGAATCCCCGTGGAAGGACCGCCACGCATCACGTTCACCACCACAGCGGGAATTTCCGCTGCAACGGCCAATCCCAAGGTTTCGGTCATCAACGCCAAGCCGGGACCGGAGGTGATGGTCATGGAAGGTATCCCGCCGAACGAAGCACCTAACACCATATTCATGGAGGCGATTTCATCTTCGGCCTGAATCAGATGCCCGCCCAGCTTTTGCAAGCGAGGCGCCATCCATTCCGATAAGTCCGTTGCCGGGGTGATGGGATATACGGCGGCAAAGCGTATCCCCCCGTGCAGAGCGCCCAAAGCGGCAGCCTGATTGCCGGTCACCAGCCAGTGCGTACTCGCATCGCGCGGTTGAGGAGGAGCCAGGCGCTGGGTATCTGTAGGAAAAGCAGATCGCAACTGGCTACCAGCGGCCAGCGCATCGGTGGCATGGGCGGCGGATAAGCCTTTTCCACTTAGCGTGCGGATTACCGCTTGCACCATGGCATCCATCGGGATGCCGAGCAATTCGGACAACATCCCCAGAGCCAAAAGGTTAGGTCGGGCATTTGGTAGATCATCCGCCAAATCGGTGAACGGCAAGCTGATCACACGGGCACCTGTCGCCAAGATTGCGGCGGGTGGATCACCGCCTTCGGTGTCGGCGAAAATCAGACTCTTGTTATCCAGAGGCACTTCGGCGATGAAGCGGTTGGCATTGTGCCAATCCAAGGCCACCAATACGTCATAACGGTCGCCGTGACCGGTTACGGGAGTCAGCGCCAAACGCACCATCGCCAGCGCTTCGCCGCCACGAATCTGCGGCCCCACCGAGCGGGTCAGTAAACCGTACCAGCCCGCCTGACCTGCTGCTTCCAGCAGTAAGCTACCAGTGGTAATAGCGCCGGCCCCGCCACTGCCCATGATGGCAATGGAAATAACCTGTGTTTGAGAGCTAGGTGCATTCATAGTGCATCGCCAGGGGTGGTTTCAGGGAAAAATGAAGATT
>JACSSB010000119.1 GCA_014879435.1 Phycisphaerales bacterium | reverse complement strand
ACCGCCGCCGGTAGCCCCGGCGACGGCTTCGCTTCCCACTTACAGATTGGCAGAACGCCACCAACTGTTATGTTCGCGGCGCAACACTTCATGCGCAGGCATTGGATAAAAAACCAGATCCTCGCCATTACCGAAGTAGAAACCGCTCTTGATCATGCGGTAGGGGAATTCCAAAGAATGCACTCGATGCACCAGTTTGCTTTCTTTGGAGGTCGCGTTCAGCTCCAACAGTGCCTCGCGCAGATGGTGCATGAAGGAGTAAGGCAGATCGCCCACTGGTCCGTTTTCTGGATCGTTGGCTAGCGCGCCCAGACCGAGCTCGACGAAGCACAAGCCCGGAAAACGGATGAATTTAGTCGGGTTACTGGTCACGCTTTGATAATAACTCACGGGATCTTGCGCGCTGACCACCAAACTATTGATCGGTGCCAGATCCTGGTACATGTGCAGGGTTGGCGCCTCGCGAGGCTGAATCGTACCCTGTTCCAAGCCCAAGGTATGGCCGTAGGCAGTGCACAGATAAAGTTTGCCCAATGCGCTGGTAGGAATATGTTCCAGCACCCGGTAGACCGAGATATAAGTCGAGTTCTTCGGCGTGCCGTCTGGATGCGGCACACAACGCTTGAATCCCTCGTCGATATCAAAAAATTCGTGACGGAAAGTAGGATCGATCTCGAAAAAGATCGCTTGGCCCTTCGATTTGTATTTGTGGCCGGTCGAATAGTATTGCCCGAACTGTTCCGGTGGCAGCATGGATGCAATCAGCGCCTCGGGAATCAGCGAGAAGTACAGATGAACGGTCATGGTGATGTGCCCTCTTGAAAAATCATGATTTTAGTGCGCATCTTCACTGGGAACTTGCGGATTACCAGGAAGATATTGGGTTCTGGCTTCGATCCGGAGACCATGATTTCAATTATAGGCGCGACCGTTGATTATGCGGCGTCTTTTCACTTCCGCACCGGCCAGTGCGCGCCGCCAGATCAGGAGGCCAATTCCTGCTCCAGCGCATCAAGGGTGGTGACTGGCGGTCGGCATTCCAAGTTAGTGCAGACGTAGGCGGTCACCGGTGCTGCTCCTGCCCGCCATTCGGCCAGTGGACCGGGGGGAACGGTCGCGTCGGTGGGAATGGCCAGTAGCAACCGCTGCGGTGCATAAGAGCGGGCGTAACGTTCCCACCATATATGCAGTGCATCCGGTTGGCCGCGCAACACGAGGGTCCACGCTGGGTTGAGTTCTCCCTCCAGTGCCGCCAGTACGGCACTGCAAGCATTGGGTGCTTGTTCGAGCATCGGCCAAGCCCAGCGCACGGTTCGTTCGGCGGCTTCCAGATAGTCCGACCGACCGGTGAGATGGCCCAGTTTCAACAGCACTTGTGCGGCGATGCCGTTTCCGGCAGGTAAGGCATCGTCATGAGCCGCTTTGGGCCGTTGAATTAAGTTCTCATGATCGGTGGCGGTAAAAAAGAATCCGCCCGATTGGCGATCCTGGAACTGGTCGAGCAGCACATCGGCCAGGGCGAGGGCGAATTCCAGATCGCCATCTCGCCAGCGGCATTGCAGCAATTCCAAAATACCGTCGATCAGGAAGGCGTAGTCATCCAGATAGGCGTTTAGACGCGCTTGTCCGTCTTTATAGACTGCCAGCAAGCGGCCATCCCGCCATAATTGGGCGCGGATGAAATCCAGCGCTCGCCACGCCGAATTTAGAAATTCCTCCCGATCCAGCAAGCGGCCAGCGATGGCCATGCCACGAATCGCTAAACCGTTCCAAGCCGTCAGGATTTTTTCATCGCGACCCGGCCAGATGCGTTGGGTGCGCGCTTCGAGCAGCTTGTGTTGAGCGCTGGCTAGCCATTCCTCGACCTGCTCTGGGGTGACGCTCAGTCGGCTCGCCAATTCGGTGGGTTCGGCGGTTCGCCGCAGATGCCAGGCGTGGTTCTCGAAATTGGGTGCTTGTTCTAAACCATAACAAACGGCGAAGGCAGTGTATTCCTCGGTACTCAACAGTTCACGAACTTGATCCTGAGTCCATAGATAAAACTTCCCTTCCTCGCCCTCGGAATCGGCATCGAGCGTGGCGTAATAACCGCCTTCAGGGCTTTGCATTTCCCGCATGATCCAGGCACCCGTTTCTTCAGTAACCCTGCGAAAGAGTGGATCTTGGGTCGCCTGCCACGCTTGGGCATACAGCGCCAAGAGCGGGCCGTTGTCGTACAGCATTTTCTCGAAATGGGGAATTTGCCATTCGGCATCCACCGAATAACGGTAGAACCCCCCGCCGAGCTGATCGTAAAGACCGCCCAAAGCCATTTTTTGCAAAGTAAGCCGCAGGGCGTTTTCCACCGGATGATCTGGGGTGCCGGTCTGGAGACTGGCGACCCAGCACCGCAGCAATTGTTCCAGGCTGGTGGGATGCGGAAACTTGGGCGCACCTCCGAAGCCACCATGTTCGGGATCAAAGCTACGTATCCAGCTCGCGCGCGCTGCTTGCAGCGGTACATCGCTCAATGCGCCCTCCTTAGTTGGAGCGGGGGCGGTGGTCTCAGCGCGCAACGCTTCCAGTAGAGCTTGGTTTTGTTGGCGCAATTCGGGTTGATGCTGGCGGTAATACTGATCGACACGTTGCAGGAGATCGCTGAAGGCCGGTAAGCCATGACGAGGCGTTTTGGGAAAATAGGTGCCACCGACAAAGGGTGTTTGATCATCGTGCGTCAAAAACAGAGTCAATGGCCAACCGCCTGCCCGTCGGTGCAGCATGTGAAAGGCGGTTTGATAAATCTTATCGAGATCGGGCCGTTCCTCGCGATCCACCTTGATGTTGACGAATAGCGCGTTCATGAGCTGGGCAGTGGCTTCGTCCTCGAAGGATTCGTGCGCCATGACATGACACCAGTGACAGGCCGAATAGCCGATGGACAGCAAGATCGGCCTGCCCTCGCGGCGGGCCAGATCCAGCGCTTCCTCACCCCAGGGATACCAATCCACCGGATTGTGCGCGTGTTGGCGTAGGTAGGGGCTGGTTTCGTGAATTAAGCGATTAGGGTGCGAAGCTTCGGTCATGGCGAATTCCCAGCGGGCGGCGATTAGCGGTGACTTTTTATTTTAGGTGGTGTTTGCCGTCATTCCCGCGAAAGCGGATCACCTAACGTCATTCCCGCGAAAGCGGGAATCCAGCACCTCTGACACACACCTGGACTCCCGCCTACATGGGAGTGACGATCCAGTCCATTTGCTTTGCTAACGTCATTCCCGCGAAAGCGGGAATCCAGCACCTCTGGCGGCGCACACCTAGACTCCCGCCTACGCGGGAGTAACGATCCAGGTTATGGGCTAACCCTCTTCCTGCATCCGATTCGGATGATAAACTTTAGAGACAATATCACCGCTTCCAACCATGAAACGTGCCGCATGTTGTCTCTCACCACCGAACAAATCCTCAGCTTCGCCCCCGACGAAGCCTCCGTAAAAGCCGCTCGTGGCCTAGCCCGACCCGCTAAATGGGCAACCGCCGGTCAGAACGCGGACGTGCTGTGGGGCGAATGCAAAGGCAGCGCTCTTTATCAAGTCTGCGCCGATCCTGCCGCGCCTGCCTTCAAATGTACTTGTCCCAGTCGCAAATTTCCCTGCAAACACGTACTGGCGCTATTGCTGATCGCCACCAGCCAGCCCGATGCGGTTCCCGCTGGCGAGCCGCCCGCTTGGCTCAACGAATGGTTGGCCAAAAGAGAACAAGCCGCCCATCGCAAGGCGGCTCGTGCCGCTGGGGCTGATGGCGACCTCAACCCGGAACAACAGGCCAAACGAGCAGCGGCCAAAGAAAAACGCGGCGCTGAGCGGCAGCGCAAAGTCGAAACCGGATTGGAGGAATTGGAACGCTGGCTACGCGATCTGATCCGGCAAGGACTGGCCCACGCCCAACAACAACCCGCCCGCTACTGGGACGGCATGGCCGAACGGTTATGGGACGCCCAAGCGCGAGGATTGGCAAACTGGTTGCGGGAACTGGCCAGCATTCCCGCCAGCGGCGAGAGTTGGGGTGAGCGTCTGCTGGGGCAGTTGGGATCGCTCTATCTGCTGTTGGAAGCCTATCGCCGCATCGACACCCTGCCGGAGCCGCTACAAGCCGATATCCGTGCGCGCATCGGCTGGAGCGGGCAAGAAACAGATTTGTCGAGCGATGCGTGGCTACGTGGTCAGTGGTTGATGGTCGGCCAGCGTAGTTACGAAGAAGAAGCGATGCGCGTGCGGCGCAGTTGGTTGTGGGGGCGAGCGCATGGCCGATTGGCGTTGGTGCTAGATTTTTCCTATCAAACTCAACCCATGGCTCCCATCGCCGCGCCAGGAAGCTGGCTGGAGGCGGAACTCGGTTTCTTCCCCAGCGCCTATCCACAGCGGGCACTGTTGCGGAATGCTCAGGTGATCGAAAACCAGGACATGCCCTCTGCACTAGCCGATGGCGCGGCTTTGTTGGATGAATATGCCACGGCACTGGCGCAACAACCGTGGTTGGGAGTGTTAGCGGCGGCGGTGGCCGAAGTATTGCCGGTGCGGCAGGAGTCCGAAAGTGGATTCCTGCGCGATAACGCTGCCAGACTGCTGCCGTGCCATCCTAGTTTTAACGATTACTGGCGTTTGCTTGCCTGTAGCGGGGGTATACCACTGACCGTCTTCGGCGAATGGAACGGCCAGTATTTCTGGCCGCTCAGCGCCTGGCGCGATGGCCGCTTCATCGCGTTTTGAGGGACTGGCGATGATGACATGGCAAGAACTGGCGACTTGCGCCCTGTTGGGCACCGAACGACGTACCCCAAGCATCTCAAGCCTCGCG
>JACSSB010000145.1 GCA_014879435.1 Phycisphaerales bacterium | reverse complement strand
GATCGTACCGAGAGCTTGATTGCTAATGGTACTGATCCAACCATCTCGCTCTATTCAACCTGCAAGAAGCTGGAGGCGGCCGATGCCGATATCATCGCCATTCCCTGTAATACTGCGCACGCCTTCGTCGAACGTATCCAGCCTTACCTGGGCATTCCGGTCATCAATATGCTGACGGCGACCGTCGAACATATTCGGGCTACTTTGCCTAAGGATGCCGCTGTCGGGTTACTTGCCACCGACGGCACGGTGCGTAGCGGCATCTATGCTGAAGCAGCCGCGAATGCCGGGATCGAGCTTCTTCTGCCCGACGACGCGCACCAGGCGAGAGTCATGAAGGCCATCTACGGTGAGCATGGCGTCAAAGCAGGTTTTAGCGATGGCGAGTGCCGCACTGAGCTTCTGGCGGCCCTGTCGCATCTTGTTGAGCGCGGTGCACGCGCCGTCATCTTGGGCTGCACCGAACTTCCCCTGGTGTTGGAAGCGACAGCAGCTTTTCCAGTGGCTGGTCGGACCGTTGCGGTGCTCGATCCGACCGATATCCTGGCCAGAAAATGCATCAGCCTGAGGATTTGATCCTCAGGGTCGCATCGTGTGCCCGTGATTTAGCGGTCCACAGCCCTTGCCTAGCCCCGGCGCAGTACGGATCGCTTCCTGCACATAGCCTAGCGCCCGGTGCACTGCCGCGACCAGCGGCATCCCTTGCGCCAACCCAGCAGCGATGGCGGAAGCCAGCGTGCAACCGGTGCCATGCGTATTGCGGCTAGCAAGGCGAGGCGTGACAAATGCTTCCGCGCCCTCGCGCCAGATCAGCCAATCGGTGACGATATCGCCAGATAGATGGCCACCCTTGACCAGTACCGCCGCCGGACCCAGTTCCAGGATCTGGCGCGCCGCTGCGGCTAAATCATCGGGCTTTTGGATGCTGAAGCCGCTGAGCGCCTCAGCTTCGCGCAGATTGGGAGTGATGAGAGTAGCGCGGGGCAGCAGCCGCTCGATCAGCGTATCGCGCGCCATTGGATCGAGCAGGGAATCTCCACCCTTGGCATACATCACCGGGTCCACCACCAGAGGAATGTTGCTGGCCGCTTCATCAAGCACTTCAACTACGGTATCGATGACGGTAGCGTTGTGCAGCATCCCGGTTTTGACGCAATCGGCGCCGATATCGTCCAGCACCAGTCGCATTTGCTGCGCGATAAAGGCGGGTTCCACACTGCTGATACCGAACACACCTTGGGTATTTTGCGCAGTCAGCGCGGTGATCGCGGTCGCCGCGTAGCCGCCTAGGGCCGTGACTGCCTTCAGGTCGGCTTGGATTCCAGCACCGCCGCCAGAATCCGAACCCGCTACGATCAGTACTCGACCGTTGGTTGTTGCCATACGAACTCCTGTTTGAAGGGAAATCGATTGATCTGGATGGTTCTTATGATACCGCTCCCGTCGGTCCATCCTGGGTGGCTGAACGGGATTATCGTGGATGAGATCGCCTGTATCTGGGGTATGTCGGGATTTACAACACATTTACTGCGTTAACAATTGCGCAATGTGACAAAAATAGGTAGCGTACCGCGCTTCCCCCCTTCGGATAGCGACGATGCGACCACCTCACATGCGGATTGAATCCCCCCTGTGTCTGTATACCGGTGTAGTACCGTCCGAGTGGATCGACTACAACGGCCACATGAACGTCGCTTATTACGTTCTAGCGTTCGATCATGCCACTGATGCGTTTATGGATTATCTGGGCATGGGACAAGAGCACCGCGACAGTCAGGGATGTTCGGCTTTTGTCGTGGAAACCCATGTGAACTACCAGCGTGAACTGGTGGCCAACGATCCGATGCGTGTTACCACCCAACTGCTTGGTTTCGATAGCAAGCGCATTCACTATTTTCATCGCTTATATCATGCCGACCAGGGATTTGTATCCGCTACCACCGAGCTGATGGTGATCCATGTCAATCTGGTGGAGCGACACAGCACGGCGATGCCGATACCGGTGCAGGATCGATTAAGTGCGCTGATGACCGCTCATATCCAATTACCGCGACCGCCACAGTCCGGTCGGGTGATGGGAGTACGGGCCAGAACACCGACCAACCAGCCGGAAGCGCCCGCGTTGCGTTGGCTGTCTCGATGATCGATTTCAGGTACGGTTTGAGAGTAGGTGCGACGGTCAGCGTGTGTTCAGTTTTTTACGGTTAATCTGGTCACTGTCAGAATTTATTGATCCAGGGAGACCGAATGTCATGAAGAAGACGATCATATCTTTGCTGGCGGTAATCCTGCTCGGCGCACCATTAGCGTCATGGGCGGGTAATCCTACTGCCGATGCGATGTTGGGAGGTGCCCTGGGCGGTGCGTTGGGTGCGGGTGTAGGTTCCGAATTGGGCGGCCGCGATGGAGCAATTCTCGGAGGTGCGCTGGGTGGTGCAGCGGGAACCGCGATCACCACCAGACGCTATCGCCAATATGATTACGGCCCCGGTTATCGCGATTACGGCCCGCCCTCTTACTACCGTAACCCTGGTCGGCATCGGGGACATTACAAGAAATACCCTAGAGGACGTCGTTACGACCGCTATTACGATTGAGCGGGTAGCAGCCTTTTTTCAATGGGATAATCTATTTGAAGCCTCACGCGGTAGGGGTGGACGCTCTGTCGGCGCGTATGCGCGAATTGTGGATGGGATGAGTGCGGTGAGGAGCGGGAGTTGCCGCTCCGACGCAATGTCTTGAGCGCAATAAGGTGCAGGTTGTGTTAGCACTGATCAGGATGCATCGATTCTGAAGCGAAAAATTCAGGGTTGATGGTAAATTTTTTGTTATTCTCAAAATATATCCAAATCCTGTTCGCGCCCAGAATTCCACTTTGACTGATTTCATAAAACGCACTGTCCTGGCGTTTAATAAACGCATGTGGCTGGCCTTGCCGCGCTCGGAGGCTTGGCTGCCAGTTGCTGTGCGCCTAGTCAATGCGGTTCTGGTCATCCTGTTGGCGGGTTCTCTGGCGCAATTGACCCTGGCGATTCTCTCGGGTTGGCTATCACCGATGGTTCGAACGGTGCCGATGTCCGGCACTTCCCTCACCGAACCCGCAACGCCTGCTGGAACGATTAACTATACCGCCATTGCCGCTTGGCATTTATTTGGGCACGTACAGACCGGCTCACCAGTAGCACCTGCACCACCTCCTGTCATGCCGGTGACATCACTCAACCTGCGATTGGCGGGTATATTCTTCATCACACAGGGTAACAACCGAGCCTTGGCACTGATCGCCGTAGGTGACGGCGTAGAGCGTGGTTATCGTATTGGTGATTCGTTGCCAGGTGGTGTGCGGTTGGAACAGATCCAGCGTGACCGTGTGGTCGTTTCTCGCCAGGGTCGACAGGAAGTGCTTAATCTTCCCAAACTGGATGAGATCAATCGTCCGTCATCTTCTCTCTCAAAAACTCCACCATCCGTGGAGCCGATGCCCGAACCTGGATCCGAGCCTGAATCCGAGTTTGAGCCTGAACCTGAGCCTGAACCCGCCCCCAGTTCCTCTGAATCTCGGGTAATTGATGCGACTGCCGTGGCGCAACTGCTACGTGGCCCAGCTACGGCCCGAGCACAAGCCTTGCAACAAATCGCTTTTGCTTCCCCTTATGTGCAAGATGGTCAATTCAAGGGATTTCGGCTACGACCGGGACGGGATCGGCGGCTTATGCAACAGCTCAGCCTAAACAGTGGCGATGTGATTACCGAGGTGAACGGTACTCGGCTCCGTAATCCAATGCAGGGCTTTAACCTGTTGCGAGAGGTGCAGGATACGGATCGAATCGACGTGCGGGTGCTGCGCGACGGCTCCGAAATTCCCCTCACTTTTTCCCTGAACGGGTCAGTTCCCCAATAACTCGGGGGCAAGCACACCCACCATCAGAGCGCTCATGATAACGATGATCAACCGGCCCAACAGACCATCGAATTCCCGCAAACGGTTGGCGTGCCATCGAATCTTGGGCATGTTGCTGCTCGGCGTGTTGTTCATCACTCCCGCTTGGACCGCACCGGTGACACTCAATCTCAAGGATGCTGATATCAACGCCTTGGTGGAGAGTATGTCGGTACTGATCGGCAAGAACTTCATCGTCGATCCGCGGGTTAAGGGGCGAGTGACCATCATTTCCTCCAAGCCGATGGATGAAAAGGAACTTTATGAGGTATTTCTGGCGGTGTTGAGTGTGCATGGCTTCGCCGCCATACCCAGTGGCAATGTGGTCAAGATCGTGCCAGTGGCGGAGGCCAAGCAGGAGAATATCCCCACCGTGGATCAGCGGCGAGGCGTCGAACCTGATCAGGTCGTCACCCGCGTCATCCAGGTCCAGAATGTTTCCGCTGCCCAGATCGTGCCGATTCTACGCCCGCTGATCCCGCCGCAGGGTCATCTGGCAGCATACACCCCGACCAATGTCCTGATCGTTTCCGACAGTGCCGCTAATGTTGAGCGTATCGCCAGCATCATTGGTCGGATTGACCTAGCCAGCAATGAGGAAGTCGAGATCGTGGCTTTGCGGCACGCCTCGGCCACCGAAGTGGTGCGGGTACTCACAGCTCTGGAGCAGAATAATGCGCGCAACGACCCGGCGGCTGCCGTCGGTACTCCGCCGCGCATGGTGGCGGACGAGCGTACCAACAGTATCCTGTTGAGCGGAGATAAACTGTCGCGATTACGGCTACGAACTTTGATCGCACATCTGGATACGCCCGTCGATAGCGGCGGTAATACCCAGGTCATCTATCTGCGTTACGCCAAAGCCAAGGATTTGGTGACGGTGCTGCAGGGAAT
>JACSSB010000121.1 GCA_014879435.1 Phycisphaerales bacterium | reverse complement strand
GGTAATTGCCAGTAGTTCGTTCATGCTGCACCGACAGCTTGCCCTGCAAAATGATGCAGAGACAACGCGTCACCTGTTGTTGCAGCAGGGCGGTGATTTGTCGCACGCTCACGGTATCGTCACATTGATTCTGCAGTCCTTCGATCTGCCCGAAGGAAGTCCGTATTTGATGGCTGTTGCGCTGACTGAGCTTGATCGCATCGCGGCACGGCTGCGTAATCGGCAGGAGTTGATCGATGACTTGTTGCGGCAACTGTCGGCCGGTTCCGATACTTCGTCCGATATCGATACGGCGCAGATGTCGCGTATGGTTCGCGAACTGGCCGACAAGCTCAGTGGGTTTGCCAAAAATGGCGATGAAATGATCGGGTGGCGTTTTTCGCTGTGGGCGCCACTGATGCTTGATCTGGCCTACGACGCGCCGCTGAAAATCATGCTTGACCGTGAGATTCGCCATCAGGATGAGCGTGTTCGGGCCTCGGCACAGCGGACACAGATCACCAACGGTATCCTCACTGCAATTTCATTCACTGTTCTGGCGCTGGAGGTGGTGTTCATCTTTCTACCGCTGCTGCGGCGTTTGGTCCGGTTGGGCGAACGGCTGGACGTGATGACCCTCGAATTACAGCAAGCTGCACTGTATGACGCATTGACTTCGGTGGGTAACCGTAAGCTGTTGGAACAGGCCGTCGCACGCTGGACTACCCATAAAACCCAGCCGCGTAACGGTGCCTTGATGATTATTGATCTCAACGATTTTAAATCCATCAACGACATCTACGGACACCCCGTCGGCGATGAGGTACTGCGGGTGTCGGCACAGCGTATGGTGGGCAGCATCGGTCGTGGCGGCCAAGTTTTTCGTTCGGGTGGTGATGAATTCGTGGTTGTCTGGTTTGAGCCCTGTGATGCCGATGGCGTGATACAGGTGGCTGAGCGACTCATGGCTGCGATTACGGTTCCGATCGTGTTCTCGGAACCTGTACAAATAACATTGCAATGCGGCGCCGCAGTTGGCATTGCCTTGGTCGATGAAATCGAGGGCTCCACGCTGATCGATCTGATGCGTGCCGCCGATCTGGCCCAGCGCATGGCCAAGCGGCCCGGTGCGCCCTGTATTGTGGTGTATGGGCAGGATTCGACATTGCGCCAACGCGAGTTATTGTCGCTGGCGAGCAAATTTTCCGCAGGACTCCAGCAAGGTGAGGTTCAGCCTTACTATCAGCCAATTATCGACCTCGATAGCGGCCATGTGATTGGATTTGAAGCTTTGGCGCGTTGGATCAACCCAGATCTTGGCGTATGCCTGCCGGGAGATTTTCTACCCTTGGCCGAGCAAAACCATCAGATTGGTATCTTGGTCGAGGTTATGCTGCGCCGAGTGGCCATCGACCGCCAACGTTTCATAGATATCGGGCTTGATTGTTGCGAGATCAGCGTCAACTTCGATGAGACAAATTTGATCGACGATCAATTACTGAACCATATACAGGAATGGATCGGTTCGTCGGATTTCTCTTGGTTGACCGTCGAGATCGTTGAGACGGTACTGCTACAGCGATCTTGGCAGCGTGTCCATAGCAACTTACTGCGTTTGGCTGAGCAAGGCGCAACGATTGCGCTGGATGATTTCGGGACGGGTCACGCCTCGCTGCAACATTTGCTGTCGATGCCGTGCAAAACGATCAAGATTGACCGCAGCTTTATTGCGCGTTTGAGCGACTCTAGTGTGGCGCAGATCGTTCATAGCATGATCGAGATGGCACGCGGCCTGGATATTGCCGTGGTCATCGAGGGTCTCGAAACCGACGAGCAATACGCCTATTTTCGTGACCGCTGGCGTGGCCTCTATGGACAGGGTTTCGGCATTGGTAGGCCGATTGATGTCGATAGCACGATTTGCTACCTGAAAGACAAATTATGCAGTACCACCTGAGTTCGATTACGTGCTGGTGTAGGTACTGGCCGCTTATGCGTCGCCATTCAGGCATCCGGGCGGTCACCGCTGCGGTAGTGCTGGGGTGCGCGATCTGGAGTGTGGTAGTCCATGCTGAATCCACTACCACCCCCAGTAAACCTGAGATCGATCTGGTGCATTTTTGGATTTCACCGGGTGAACGCGCCAGTCTGGATGTGATCAAGACGGCCTTCATCACCGCAGGAGGCATCTGGCACGAGTCACAATCGCTTGACTACGAACGGATGCGACGCGATGTGGTCATCCGCCTCGCCGTTGGCTTACCGCCTTCGGCCATGTGGTGGGGCACCGAGGATCGAACCATTTCCAAAGTACTCGATTTTCTGCGTCCGATTCCTGAATTAGCACCTAGTGGTTGGGGCGACCAACTCAATGCTGCGGCACGCTTGGTCATCGGTAACCCTGAGCAAGCATTGCAGCTTCCACTCACCATCCACAACGAAAACTGGGCTTGGTACAACGGCCGATTGTATCGCCAGCTCAAGCTTCCGATACCGCGCAGTTGGTCCGAATTTCTGAACCAAGCGCCGGAGCTTGTCGCACACGGAATCATTCCGTTGGCGGTGGGCGATCAGCCGTTCAGCGTGAGCGTATTATTCAACGTGATCGTTGCAGGGGTCGCTGGGCGCGAAAACTTTGTACGCCTGTTCGGGCATAGAGATGCGAGCGTGTTCAACGATCCGGCTATGCAGCGGGCACTGGAAACCTTTTTGGAACTACGCCGCTGGTCCTCCAAGCCCGGCGCAGCCAGTACTTGGGACGCAGCCACACGGCTGGTAGGTGATGGTCATGCAGCGATGCAGGTGATGGGCGACTGGGCCCGTGCGGAATTCGATACGGTCGGCGTATCCAGTTGGGATGAGATCGTTTGCGCACCTCCACCGGATAGTGCGGGTCTCTTCATCGTCGCGGTTGACATGCTCGCCTTTCCCAAGGAGGTGCATGCCGACAAGGGGCAGCGCCTGTTGGCCGAAGTGGTGTTGCGTCCCGATATTCAGATCGAATTTGCCAACCACAAGGGCGCCACACCAGTGCTCAAAAACTTCGACGCCATGGCTTTGCACGAATGCAGCCGGTTGACACTGCCACTGCTCCTGGAGAATCGTGGGGCGATATTGAGTGCACGTACCACCCTGCTTGAGGGGCCACGAACACGTGTCATCGGGGTGGTTTATCGCCATTGGCGATCAAGCAGCTCCACGGTGAGCGAGCTGGCAGCAGATCTGACAGAGGCACTGCAGCCGCAATGGGGTGATTGAGGTTGTGTAATAACATGGATCGTCACTCCCGCGCAGGTGGGAGTCGAGAAGCGATGATAGGTATGACTTCCTGGATTCTCACTTACGCGGGAGTTTGCGTATTTGCTAATATTCACCGATGTCCTTCGAGATTGAATACTTCCATGAGCGTGTACTTCACGATATTGAGTCGTGGCCTGTAGATATCCTTGCCGATTATGCGCGCCTGATCGAATTGCTCATTGAATATGGACCGAGCCTCGGATTTCCGCATTCACGGGCTTTCGGTGGTGGCTTATTTGAGCTTCGCCCTCGTGGCCGCTCCGGTATTGGTAGAGCTTTGTACTGCTTTCTTGTTGGCAAACGGGTCATCGTTTTGCACGCTTTCGTTAAAAAATCGCAGGGAACGCCTATCCGAGAGTTAAAGTTAGCGCGCAAGCGCATGAAGGAGGTTTTAAATGGCTGAATTAAAATTTCATCCCATCCGCCATTCACATAAGGAGTTTCTTGCAAAAGCTACAACTCGCAAGGGGTTCGTCGAGGCTTATGATGCCTTGAGCCTTGAGTACCAAGTTGCCAATCAAATGCTCAAAGCCCGAACTCGTGCTGGGCTGACGCAAAGTGCCGTTGCAGAACGTATGGGGACAACCAAGAGTGCAGTTTCAAGGCTTGAGTCTGCTGGAAAGCATGCTCCATCACTCGAAACCATCAAACGGTATGCACAAGCTGTTGGTTGTGAATTGCAAGTGAAATTGATACAGAAAATTACATGATGCTCCGGGGTTGCTCAGTTCTTTTCAGGGTTTTCAGTGGATTGGGGAAATCAGTGTAGGTGGCGGAAGAAGCAACGTACCTGTAGGAAAGTGATCTAGCGCCGCTGGATGATCTTGAAATGGGCTATGCCAATCGGCCTGAGTGGGATGGCGAGTGTAGCGCGCCTCGGTGAACAGGCTAAGGTCGCTCAGGCCCAGTTCGTGGACCAGCATCCGATCAGCGCTGTGATCGACCATGTGGGAACGCCATCCAGAATCCACCAAGCTCAACCCGAACAGCAGCAGAAGAACTGCTAACAGGAGCAGGGCGATATTCGCTTTGCGAATAAGCGAGAAGTATTGAAGGGCCATGGTTAGCGATTTCCTACCGATGTAACCAATAAAATAGTATCAGATTACCAAGTAGCGACAACAACGCCATAGCCCGCCAGAAACCGACTGGATTACGTTCCAACAAAGGACGGAAGGGGCGTTCGACAAATTCTGGATTCGGGTAACGTAAATTGAAGGCTAACTCTGTTTCGACTGCATAGCGGCGCCTCGGATCAAGTCGCACCGCTTTTTCCAGAGCACCATCCACCCAGACCGGTAAATCCGGCCGTTCGTTTCGAGCCGAGACATAACGCAACCGCGCCATCCATTTTGCATTGATCTCTCGACCTAATCGCTCACCATAAGGCAAATGACCGGTCAGCAATTCGTAGGCGATCACACCAAAGGCGAATAAATCGGTGCTGGTAGTTGCTGGCGCACCAAGTAAAATTTCTGGAGCGACATAGTTTTTAGTACCAAGCAGATCGCTTTGAGGAATCGGTGAGGCTATTTCAGCAATCCCAGCGATCTTTGTT
>JACSSB010000360.1 GCA_014879435.1 Phycisphaerales bacterium | reverse complement strand
CAAAACGATCAGCGCTCCAAACCAGAAGTGCCAAACCAAAAACTACAGCGATAAAGGCCAGTGTCATACGGATCTCGGAAAGGTGGCAAATGTTGAAACCGATTTATCTGACACTAGCAGTTATGGTTCGATCCCCTAGGTCTAGGTTCCTTTGCGCATGGCCGCTATCGAAACTTCCTGCCAAGCTTCCCACGTCTTGAGCCGCTCCGCATAGCTGTCACGAACCATCGGCAACAGTGTTCCCAAGATGAGCCGTAAGGGCGGCTGCTCGGCATCGACAACTTTTAGAATTGCTTCGGGTGTCGCCGCCGGGTCGCCCAGCATATCGGGCGTCAGCATGCCGGCCAATTGCTTGCGGGCCCCATCATAGGCGGAAATTGCTGCAGCGTGGCGAATCGAATGACTGCTGAGAAAATCGGTGGCATAACCGCCCGGTTCGATCAAAGTCACCTTGATACCGAACTCGGCGACTTCTGCCGCGAGCGCCTCACCAATGGCTTCGACCGCAAATTTGGTGGCTTCATAGATGCCAGCAATTGGAAGAGCGACAAGACCCGCGACACTCGACACCAGGATGATGTGCCCGTGCCCTTGGGCACGCAGTAGTGGCAGCGCGGCTTGCACAAGCGAAAGCGTACCAAAGACATTGGTTTCGAAGACTGCACGCGTATCTTCGATGGTGGCTTCTTCGATTGCACCCATGTAGCCAAAGCCCGCGTTGCTGAGAACGACATCGAGTCGGCCAAAATGCCGATGTGCCTGTGCGACGGCATCGAACACCGCCACCCGGTCAGTCACATCGAGCGGCAAGATCAGCAGTGAATCACCATATTTCGCAGACAATTCCGCCAATGGATTGGGGTCGCGAGCGGTTGCCGCTACCTTATCGCCCCGCGCAAGTGCTGCCTCGATCCAGAGTCGACCAAAGCCACGAGTTGCACCCGTGACGAACCAAACTTTATGAACACTCATGACATACTCCATTTTTCAATGCGCTGTCCGACGCTACGAGCATGGTGTCGGCAGCAATCAAGGGTTTTAAGGATCTAGCCCGGAACAGCGAGGAGCTTCGCAAGATGATCGAATCGCCCACAGAAATCGTAGCGACTCCAGTTTCTGGTGAGTGCTGAGCGCCAATGTACGTTGCAGATGTCGAACGAAGAAATGCGGCAACAAGCTAGCGCTGATGATGCAAACGAAGGTGGGGTAATAAGTGAGTGCTACCGTGGGTCAATGGACCCACTTGCTAAGCATATGGCGGAGAGGGAGGGATTCGAACCCCCGGACCCTCGCGGGTCAACGGTTTTCAAGACCGCCGCAATCGACCGCTCTGCCACCTCTCCAGAATTGAGATTGTAACCGGGCATCCTTGCCCCCGCCAGTATTCCAAACTTCCGTTAGGGCAACATCCCTGCATTGATGGGTGGCCGACTCCAAAATAGTGCGTGCAAACGCAGCAGCGTATCGGGATCGGAAATCAAGTCACGCTTTTGCGTCGCACTCAAACCACCTGGACCTTCTTCTTCCAACTGATGGATCAAGCCTTCCAGATAATGCCGACGACGCTTGCCGGGCGATTCCGTTTCTGGCAACAGCGATAGATGCAAGGCGTTTACGTAGGGATCGGTCAGCGCCTGAAGGAAACGGCTGGTCGGCTTGTCCCATAACACCGGCAACACCGGCTCATTCTCCTGCAAATGCTCTTCCAAATAGCACAACACCGGCGGCGGCTCGGTTTCTTCCGGCGTCAAGAACAGACCCAGTTCTTTTGCCTTACGCCCCAGGGCGATGCTACTGGACAACATCGAGACTGGGATCGACAGCAGCAACCCCAGCAATACCGGCGTGAACCACCAGAAAAATGTGGGCACATAGTAATAACTGAGTACACCCACGACGATACCAGTCAGGGTATGCCCACCATGCGCCAACGCCGCTTCCTTAAAGCTGGTCATATGATCACCACGCTGCTGTGGCGGCCAGCCGACGGCGCGGCGTAACAGAATCGCCACTACAAACTTGGTCTGAAACAGCATCAACACCGGCGCTGTCAGCACCGAGAATACCGTCTCCAGTATCACGCTCAGGGTCGCCGCAAACATTCCGCCGTAATCACGGCGCAACCGGCTGTCCTTCAATAGCAGCAACAGCGCCAACAGTTTGGGCAAAAACAGCATCGTCAGCGTCACCAACAGCACGGTGGTCATTTCTACTGCGAACGACACTGGCCATACCGGTATCCAGTTCTCACCGAAGAAATAAATGGTTTCTTGTCGAGTCTGGATAAACGCTTCTACCCCGGTGGCGATCAGAAATAACAGCCACAGCGGCGACGCCAGATAAGACATAACGCCCATCAGAAAATGCAGCCGACTCAATCCGTTGAAACCATGCGCCAGCGCCAGTCGCAGATGTTGCAGATTACCCTGGCACCAGCGGCGGTCCCGCTTGGCGTAATCGATCAGGGTCGGCGGGATCTCCTCGTAGCTACCGATCAGATCGTAAGCCAACCAAACTTCCCAGCCCGCCCGCCGCAGCAACGCCGCCTCGACAAAATCATGGCTGAGGATCGAGCCACCAAAGGGCTCCCGACCCGGCAGCCTCGGTAAGCCGCAATGATCCATGAACGGCTGCACCCGGATGATCGCGTTGTGCCCCCAGTAGTTGCTTTCACCAAGCTGCCAGTAATTTAGCCCCGCAGTAAACATCCGCCCATAAATACTGCCAGCGAACTGCAGGATTCGGGCAAATAAGGATTCGCGGTTCACCGGCACGGGAGGTGTCTGTAGTAGAGCGACTTGCGGATGGCACTCCATCAACCGTGTCATCTCCACCAGAGTGGAACCCTGCATGATACTGTCGGCATCCAGCACGATCATGTAGCGGTATTGGCTACCCCAGCGCACACAGAAATCCTCTAGATTGCCGCTTTTACGCTCGGTATTTTCCGGTCGGTTGCGATAGAAAATCCGCCCCTTGCCGTCTAGCGCCTGCACCATGTCCTGCCAACGTAGCTCCTCTTCGACCCACACATCGGGATCGCGAGTGTCGCTGAGGATGAAGAAATCGAAATTCTCCAACTGGCCAGTTTCCGCCAGCGATTGGTGAATGGCATGCAAGCCAGCAAACACCCGTTCCGAATCTTCGTTGTAGATCGGCATCAGAATCGCAGTGCGCGGTAGCGCGGCGGAATCGGACGAGGCCGACCGCTGGGAAATCGCCCATCGATCACGACCGAATAACAGGGTGAAAAACCCCATGAGCGCCGTCCAGAACGAGATGCTGATCCAGGCCATCAGGATCGTGTACAATAGCAGCAGCAACAGCTCCATTGGGCTGAAACCACCGGTCTGGAACACGCTCACCAGCAGGCCCAGAGCCAGTAAGGTCGTCAGACTCACCAGCAGAAAAAATATCAGCCGACGAAGCATGGGGCCCTTCGTCAACGCACGCATGGCTTCAGTCATGAATGACTCATCCCGGAAGAAGAGGAAGCATCTTGCCGCGACCCACGATGCAGCGGATGCAATAGCGAGAACAATTCGATTCGCTGCGTCGGCATAGCGCCAGGAACCGATGCGGGCACTGCTTCGGCCAAGGCCACGCGCAAATCGTCGGCCACATCGCGTGCGGCATCATCTGGCGGGGTAAACAACACTGCAGGCCAATTCGGTATGGTGCCGTTGAGCAACGCCGCGCGTGCCGCCGCCAACACCCGTGGCTGTCGCGGCAGATCAAGCGTTCGCGCCAACCAATCATCCAAAAGCTCCCGCGCTGCCAGCAACGCCGCCGTCAGCAGATCCGTGGATTCGGCATGATCCGGCAGGCGACGCAGTGCCTGTTCGCTCAGCGCTGCAATCTGCTTGGGATCACTCACTCCCAGTGCCCGCCAGTAGGCGCCCAAGCGCCCAAGTAGCGCGTCATGAGATGGCGCCGGGGTCAATGGCGCCAAATAATGTTCCCCCGTGTTCACTTGGGCGCGGTCCATTGATAGCTCCAAGTTTCGGTCAGCACATCGTCACCGAGCTTCAGAAAACAACGCAGCTCGGCCGAATTGTCTCCCTGGGGCAGGAACTCGAAGGATAAACGCCAACCTTTGGTGTACTCGTTTTTCTCGACCACCGCGTTCTGAATCTGACCGGAAGAGGCACTGATCACTGGCTTCACTGGCGCATCCTGCGGCAAGCGCGCCAGCGCCTCACCACCAAAATCGATCACGAACCGCCGCCGCGAAGAATCCAGATCGCCAGTACCTCCCGCTCCCATCCGACTCGATAAGGTGTGGCCACCGGGCAACAGATTTGGCAGATCCATAAAGAAATATAAGCGGTAATCGAACTCCAGCTGCTGGCCCGCTTCGACCGGCTTCGTCGGATTCCAAAATACGGCAATATTGTCGTAGCGCTCGGCGGCACTGGGAATCTCAATCAACTGCACCGAACCTTGGCCCCATTGGCCTTCTGGCTCAACCCAAATGCTGGGTCGGGTATGGTAATGCGCTTCTAGGTCCTGGTAGTCGTCGAAATCGCGATTACGCTGCAACAGCCCGAAGCCACGCGGATTATTATCCTGAAAGGCGCTGATGCGCAGCCGAGTTGGGTTGTTGATCGGGCGCCAAATCCATTCACCGTTACCGGTGGCCATCAGTAAGCCATCGGAATCGTGTACCTGCGGGCGGAAATCATCGAAGAAACGTTCGTTCAACGCACCGTGGTAGAACATGCTGGTCAACGGTGCCACTCCAAGTTTTTGTGCGCCCTCACGAATAAAAAGGTTGGCCTTGACGTCGATTTGCGTGCTGATACCCGGCTTGATGACAAAACGGTAGGCACCGGTCAGGCTCTGGCTGTCCATCACCGCATACACCGTCAACTCCGTGGTGTCTTTATTGGGTTTTTCCAGCCAGAATTCACGAAAATAAGGAAATTCTTCGGGCTTGGACAAACCCGTATCAATGGCCAAACCACGCGCCGAGAGACCGTAATTTTGATTTTGGCCGACAGCGCGGAAATAACTGGCACCCAAAAACACCGCAACTTCGTCGTAATGGCTGTCGGTATGCAGCGGATACAACACCTTGAAACCAGCAAATCCCAAATCCTTGGGCAGTTCCGCTGGCACCTTGTTCTTACCGTAATCGAACAGATCGTTGGAATATTCCAAGGGCCGACTCTCACCCTCGTCCACCACATTGATCACGACCCTTTGGAAAAATAGGAATCCCAGCGGCGCGAATTGGATCTCAAACGGCAGCGCTTCATCGCGCCATAGGCTCTTCTCCGCCCGGAAGCGGATGTCACGATACTGGTCATAATCCAGATGCTTGAGAAAATCGGGCAGCGTGTTGTCCTGTGCCTGAAATGGCTGAGTCGCCAACATCTCGGCGCGACGGCGGACATCGGCAAAATTGAAGCGTTTGGGAGGAGGCGTCGTGGCCTGGGTGGACTCGGGCACATTGGGTGCGGCAAAGCCCGTTGTTACCGGGCAAAGCCAGACACCGGCCAACAGAACCAGACTCAATAGCATGCGGAATTTCACGGTGTTACGGCCCCCTAGACAAGTCATTTATAAAGTTTAACAGCAGTTTTGAAGCGGCCTATTGTATGGTTATTCGGTCGTTACGACCATGTCCTATAACTTTCGACGCCATGCATTTCCCGCTCTCCTAATGAGCCCAGCCGACGTGCTCTCCGGTGATCGACTGCAGCAAGGGCTGGGCTCCACATCCGAACTCACATATTCCGTCGATACTGTCCGCCGACCTCGAACAGAGCTTGTGTAATCTGTCCCAACGAGCAGTAACGCACCGCATCCATCAACACCGCAAACAGATTTTCATTGCTGATCGCGGCCTGTTTCAATCGATTCAGCATTCGATCACCACCCGGGCGATTACGTTCCTGAAATTCTCGTAACCGCCGCAACTGACTCTGCTTTTCCTCTTCAGTAGAACGCGCCAGTTCGATCTTCACCTGATCCGGCTTGGCATGCGGATTACGGAAGGTATTGACACCCACGATGGGGAAGGAACCATCATGTTTCATGGTTTCGTAATACAGCGATTCCTCCTGGATCTTACCGCGCTGGTAGCCGGTTTCCATCGCCCCTAGCACTCCGCCGCGCTCACTAATCCGCTCAAATTCCCGCAACACCGCCTCTTCCACCAGATCGGTCAGCTCGTCGATGATGAACGCACCCTGATTGGGATTTTCGTTCTTCGCCAAGCCCCATTCCTTGTTAATAATCAATTGCACCGCCATCGCTCGTCGTACCGACTCTTCGGTTGGGGTGGTGATCGCCTCATCGTAGGCGTTGGTGTGTAGCGAATTACAGTTGTCGTAAATAGCGATCAACGCCTGCAAGGTGGTACGGATATCGTTGAAATCCATTTCCTGGGCGTGCAAGGAACGACCCGAAGTCTGAATATGGTACTTCAGCTTCTGGCTGCGCTCGTTGGCCCCGTACTTGTAGCGCATCGCCGTAGCCCAAATTCGCCGCGCCACCCGGCCCATCACCGAATATTCCGGGTCCATGCCGTTGCTGAAGAAGAACGACAAATTTGGAGCAAAGTCGTCGATATGCATGCCACGCGCCAAATAAGCCTCCACATAGGTGAAGCCATTGGCCAAGGTGAAAGCCAGTTGTGAAATCGGATTGGCACCCGCTTCGGCGATGTGATAGCCGGAAATCGACACCGAATAGAAATTCTTGACCTGGTGATGGACGAAGTATTCCTGAATGTCGCCCATCATCTTCAGAGCGAATTCGGTGGAGAAGATGCAGGTATTCTGGCCCTGATCTTCCTTGAGGATGTCGGCCTGTACCGTACCGCGCACCTTCGCCAATACCCATTCCTTGATCTTCTCGATCTCATCGTCGGTCGGTGGGCGATGATTGTCGCGTTCGAACTTCTCGATCTGCTGATCGAAGGCGGTGTTGAAAAACATCGCCAGAATAATCGGTGCCGGGCCGTTGATGGTCATCGAGATCGAGGTGGTTGGACAGCACACATCGAAGCCGGAGTACAGCACCTTCAAATCATCCAAGGTAGCGATGGATACCCCGGAATTGCCGACCTTGCCGTAAATGTCTGGGCGCTCGTCTGGATCGCAGCCGTAGAGCGTGACCGAATCAAAAGCGGTGGATAAACGGGTCGCTTCCGCATGTTCCGATAATTTTTTGAAGCGACGATTGGTGCGGAACGGGTCGCCTTCGCCCGCGAACATCCGGGTTGGATCTTCGTTCTCGCGCTTGAAGGCGAACACCCCCGCAGTGTAGGGGAAACTGCCGGGTAGGTTTTCCCGCATCATCCAGCGCAGCAGTTCGCCGTGCTCATCGAAGCGCGGCAGCGCCACCTTGGGAATTCGGCTGCCGGATAACGAGCGACTGGTCAATTGGGTGCGAATTTCCTTGTCGCGAATTTTCACCACATATTCGTCGCCGCTGTAGCTTGCTTTCACGCGTGGCCACATATCGACCAACTTGCGGGCGTGTGGATCGACCTGTGATTCGACCTGTTCCAGCAATGCGTCCAGATCGGCGGTCGGCTTCGCCGCAGCCGCCAACAGGGCTTTGACCGCATGGAGTTGCTGGCGTTGGCGAATCCATTTGACCTGCTCATCCACCTGCCGGTGATAATCGCGCACGGTATCGGCGATTTCGGCTAGATAACGGGCGCGGGCAGCGGGCACGATGACAGTCTTGCCGGTCGCCGCCTTGCCTCCCGTCACTGGGGGCAAACGACCCGGTTGTAAGGCCAATCCCTCATCGCGCAGCAATTCAACCAGACCTTGATAAAGTGCCGTGACCCCATTGTCGTTAAAGCGCGCGGCGATGGTACCGTAAACCGGCATCGCCTCTGGCGCCTGCGTGAATGCCTTGCGATTGCGCTGTACCTGCTTGCTCACATCGCGCAGCGCATCTTCCGCGCCCTTGCGGTCGAACTTGTTGATCGCCACCGCGTCGGCAAAATCCAGCATGTCGATCTTTTCCAATTGCGAGGCGGCACCGAATTCTGGCGTCATCACATACAGTGAACGATTGACCAGCGGTACGATGGCCGCATCACCCTGACCGATGCCGGAGGTTTCGACGATCAAGAGATCGAAGCCAGCCAACTTACAGGCGGCGAGGATATCACCCAGAGTTTCGGGGATTTCGCTGCCAGTGGCGCGGGTGGCCAGCGAACGCATGTACAGATTGGGGCCGGTAATGGCATTCATGCGAATGCGATCACCCAGCAATGCACCACCGGTCTTGCGTCGGGATGGGTCTGCGGCAATGACCGCGATTTTCAGTCGATCATCCTGATCCAAACGGAAACGCCGTACCAATTCGTCGGTCAGTGAAGATTTGCCAGAACCACCAGTGCCGGTAATGCCGAGCACCGGGACGGTGCGATCCTTGGCTTTATGCAGGATTTGTTGGTGCAATTCGGGGGCAACGATGCGATTTTCTAGTGCAGTGATGAGGCGAGACAGCGCCCGCCAGTCACCCGCCTGCACTTCATCCAATGTGCGGGGCGCATATTGGGCTGGATCAGTGTCGCAGACCATGATCATATGATCGATCATGCCCTGCAAGCCCATGGCCTGCCCGTCCTCCGGCGAGAAAATACGAGTCACTCCGTATTCGTGTAATTCGCGGATCTCTTCAGGCACGATGACCCCACCGCCACCGCCAAAGACTTTGATATTGGCACCGTCACGTTCCCGCAGCAGGTCGATCATGTATTTGAAGAATTCGACATGCCCGCCCTGATAGGAACTGACCGCAATACCCTGCGCATCTTCCTGCAAGGCGGCACTCACGATGTCCTCAACCGAACGGTTATGGCCAAGATGAATGACTTCGGCGCCGCTGGCTTGCAGGATACGACGCATGATATTGATGGAGGCATCGTGACCATCGAATAGACTGGCGGCAGTCACGAAGCGAACCTTGTTCCGGGGCTGAACCTGATCGACGCCAGGTACGGGGGGCCTGAATGAGCTGATAACCGCGGACATGGGGATTCTCCTTATAAAACGTTTAGATGCGCCTTATTACATTTAAATAATACGCCTCTAATGAGATTCTTGCGGCGAGAAACCGAAGCTTGCCGCAGAACTTAGGGGTTGCTTCGGATTGGCTGGTGACGTGACGACCGATGATCAGACCAAGCGTGGAAATCGATTTGGAAATACTGAGTGATGCCTGCGGCGTGCGACACACACCCGTCAGCACACCCGCTCGCATCATTTCGCTGGTCCCTAGTATGACTGAGCTACTGTTTGCATTGAAATTGGGCGATCAAGTGGTGGGCCGTACCCATTACTGCATTCATCCGGTGCCCCTAGTCGCACCATTGCCTAGCATCGGTGGCACCAAGAAGATTCGTTATGCCCGACTCAAAGCACTGCGGCCGACTCACATTATCGTCAATATCGACGAAAACCCACGCGAACTGGCGGAGCGACTGATGGCCGATGGATTTCAAGTCATCGTCACTCATCCGCTGGCCCCAGAAGATAACGTGTCGCTTTACCGACTGATCGGGGGAATTTTCAATCGTGTGGCGGAAGCGAAAGCCCTGACGATGCGATTCGAACAGGCCTTGACGGCGCTGTGCCAGATCAGCTGGCCCCGACGACGGGTGCTGTATTTGATTTGGCGCAAGCCGTGGATGGGCATCTGCCGGGATACCTACATTGCCCGAATGCTGGCCTTGGTGGGCTGGGAAACACTGCCGATGGAAGCGGAAGTGCGTTATCCCGAATTAGCGCTGGATAGCGCCTTGCTGGATGCCGCCGACCTGATTCTGTTCAGCAGCGAACCTTATCATTTTTTACCCGAGCATTTGGAAACCTTTGCCCATGATTACGATTGCCCGCTGGAGAAACTGCAACTGATTGATGGAGAGATGACCTCCTGGTATGGCAGCCGGGCGATTCAGGGATTGCGGTATCTGGGACAACTCGCTCGTAATTTCATGACACCCCCAAATGATGCTTCCCTCTCTTGAAAGCGCATCGACCCCTACAGCTTGTGCGTCTCCAAAGAACAACCCTGCTCGCGATACTGTCGGAACCGCTCACGCGACTGTGCCAGCACTTCAGGATGTTGATCCACCAATTCCACCACGCGCTGATAACGTTCGAAACCTTCAGGCAAAGTATCACTCAGGTTAATCAGTACTTGCGCCTCTACCATGGCTGGCGCGGCGGTACCGACCAACACCGGCGAACCCTCCTCCCCCGTCAGTGGAAAACGCTCGTGTGGCACAAAGCTGTCTTGCCGAAAGGTCCACAGTAGATCATCCAGCGCCACTGCTCGCGGCTCAGATGTAGTGAACAGGTAGACGGTATGACCCAGGCCGTAAGCCTTTTCCACCAACCGACAAGCCAACGCGGCCCGACCGTTTTCCTTCTGATCAGGCAGCACGTAAAAATCAATGCGTGGCATGGCCATCTTGTGGCTCCAATTCGGCCGCTCGATCCAGCAGGAATTGAGTCAACAAGGGCACCGGCCGCCCTGTCGCTCCCTTGGCCTTACCACTTTTCCAAGCAGTGCCGGCTATATCCAAATGTGCCCAGTGGTATTTCTTGGTGAAGCGGGACAGAAAACAGGCGGCCATGATGGCACCGCCATCTCGATTACCGGACACATTGGCCATGTCGGCGAAATTGCTATCCAGTCCTTCCTGATAATCCTCCCACAACGGCAATTCCCAAGCCCGATCATAGGCGGCTTGACCGGCAGCGATGAGTGCATGCGCCAATGGCGGATGGTTACTGAACAAGCCATGTGGGTGACGACCCAATGCAATAATGCAGGCTCCAGTCAGCGTGGCGATATCAATGACCGCCGCTGGTTCGTCACGCTCGACGTAGCTCAATGCATCACACAGGATCAGCCGACCCTCGGCATCGGTATTGAGAATTTCGATGCTCTGACCGGATAAGCTGGTCACGACATCGCCGGGGCGAGTGGCTCGCCCACCCGGCATATTCTCCACCGCCGGAATCAGTCCGATCACATTCAGCGGCAGATTCAGTTCGGCGCAGGCCCGCAAGGTTCCCAGCACACTGGCTGCTCCACACATGTCGTACTTCATTTCGTCCATGCCTTCGCTCGGCTTGAGCGAGATGCCGCCCGTGTCGAAAGTCACACCCTTGCCGACCAGCACATAGGGTTTAGCCGCCGCCGGTCCCCGCCGATAGTCCAAGCGAATCAGTTTGGCTGGCTGCACACTGCCGCGACTGACTGACAACAGCGCACCCATTCCCAATTGTTCCATCTCGGCCTCTTCCAGCACGCTGGCTTGGAGGGCTGGAAACTCTTGCGCCAATGCTTGTGCCTGCTCGGCCAGATAAGCTGGCGTGCAAAGATTGGGTGGTAGATTGCCCAGATCTTTGGTGAACTTGACACCCGCACTCATCGCAATCCCTTCACGTACTGCCTGCTCGCCTTCCGGTAGTTCCCGCCGACCGGGCACGCTGAGTATAATTTTGCGCAGGGATCGGCGTGGAGCATCCTTTTTACTTTTGAGAAGATCAAATCGATACTGCGACTCTTCGATCACCTCGACTGCTTGACGAATTCTCCAGTTGAGGTTGCGGCTCTTGACCCCAAGATCAGTCAGGTACAGGACCGCCTCAATGGCACCAGTATCGTTTAGGACCGTCGCGGTATGAACCAGAATTTGGCGGAAGCGACGATCATCCAGATCGCGTTCCCGGCCACAGCCGACCAGCAACACCCGCTCGCACAATGCCTCGGGCACATTGAATAGGAGTAGCGACTGACCTATCTTGCCTTCCAGATCGCCTCGGCGCAGCAGGTTGCCAAGATAACCGCCACAGGCGGTGTCGAACTGCTCGGCCGCTGCGGTCAGCCGTCGGGACTCGTAAACACCCAACACCAGACAGGCGGTACGCTGTTTTTCTGGATTGCCGCTCTTGACCGCGAATTCCATCAGTGGACTTCCTCCAACAGGTATTTAAAGATTTCCAACCGAGTACGGATTCCATTGAACCCACTGGCTAAACAGGTCGCGCCGTCGGAGCGGACAGCAACCATGCCGATGTCTAGAGAACAAAAAATTATTCCACCAAACCGCCGGATGAAGAAGCGATACCGCAGTGTGAATACCTTAAGTTTAACCGGAAATTACCCCCTCTCACAGTCAAGCCGATGGAGCTACCTCACTCGTGCCCTCCATCATTGATCGTTACCTGATCCGGGAAATTGGCCTGACCCTACTGGCTACCGCACTGGTGCTGTTGGCCATCGTCATGAGCCATCGGCTCGCCAGCTACTTGAGCGATGTCGCCAATGGCCTGCTGGCACGCGATGCCATTTTTGCGCTACTTAGTCTGCAGGCCATCGAAGTCCTGATCCTGCTCATCCCGCTGGCATTCCTGCTGAGCATCATGCTCGCTCTGGGCCGCCTGTACCGTGATCACGAAATGGCTGCATTGGCCGCCTGTGGCTATGGTCCATTATCGACATACCGAGCCGCTCTTCTGCTAGCGGCCCCGTTGGCTCTGATCACCGCCGGACTTTCGCTGTTTCTATCCCCAGCAACCATGGAACTCCAGTTCGAATTGCTGGCCAAGGCCCGTAAGGAAGCCGAAGTTTCCATGTTCATGCCGGGTACTTTCCGCGAAGTAATGGAAGGCCGGTATGTAATTCACGTCGGCACTCTGGACCAACAGGAATTACACGACGTCTTCATCCAAAGCCGTGAACTCGACGGCGATATCAGCATCACCACCGGCAAGCATGGTCGACAGGAAATCGATGCCCACGACTTGCGCCATATCGTGCTGGAGCACGGTTACCGCTACCGAGGGACACCCGGCCAGGGCGATTATGAAATCCTCAACTTCGAGCGGGCAGCGGTACGCATCGATACCAGTGCACCTCAGAAGTCCTGGAAACACCGGGAAACGCTGCCCACTCAACAACTCTTCGGTTCGAACGATCCGATCAATGTCGCTGAGTTGCACATGCGGCTTAACAGCCCGTTTCAGGTATTGGTCATCGCCTTATGGGCGCCGCTGCTGGCCCGCTCCCGCCCGCGCGAAGGTCGCTACGGCCGAATCGTCGCCGCGTTACTCATTTATGCCATCAATTTCAACTTGGTCGGAATCGGCGAATCCTGGCTGAGCCATAGCATCGTCAGCAGCAAACTCGGTCTATGGTGGGTACATGGTCTGTTTCTGTTATTTGGCGCTGGCCTATTGCTGCATTACTACAGCACCAGCCGCGGCATTCATCTACTGAAACACGCCCTGCATCGGAGCGCCACATGAAACGGCTGGATCGCTACATCTTTCGCACCGTCGCCACAGCAACCTTGGTCGCACTGCTGGCCCTGTTACTACTGGAGTTTTTCCTGACCCTGCTAGCAGAACTGGAAGATATCGGTGTCGGCAGCTACGACCTGATGGCGGCATTCCGTTATCTATTGCTGATTCAACCGCAGCGGTTGTACGAAATGTTCCCCATGGCGCTATTGGTAGGGAGCCTACTCGGTATGGGGACTCTGGCCAGTGGTAGCGAGTTGATCGTGATGCGCGCCTCTGGGTTGTCACTGGCTCAGTTGACAGGCTCCGTACTACAAACTGGAATGCTACTGAGTTTGATGGTGCTGATCTTGGGTGAGTTTGTCGCGCCTTCGCTGGAACAATACGCTCGCGAACAACGAGCCACCGTTAGAGGCGAAAATCTAGAGATTCGCGGTGGTCTTGGCTTCTGGGCGCGCGATGGTGACTATTTCATCCACGTTCGTGGAGTGTCGCCGAACGTACGATTGGTGGATATCAACGTCTTCAAGGTCAATTCCGAAGCCCAGCTTGAAATTGCCACTCACGCCGATGGCGCACGCTATCGAACCGGTCGCTGGACACTGGAGGGGGTCAATCGCAGTCTACTGAACGGTGATAGCGTACTGACCGAGCGGTGGTCTAACATGACGGTGATCTCGGCCATCAGCCCGCAGATTTTGGAGGTACTAACGGCTAATCCCAGCCAGCTCTCGATCCGTGACTTGCAGGTTTATGTGGAGTATCTGGAGCACAATGGGTTGGACGCCCAACCCTACCGGCTGGCCTTATGGCGCAAACTGCTGGCACCACTGGTATATCTGGCCATGCTGGTCATTGCCATGCCGTTCGTGTTTGGTCCGCAGCGTTCAGTCAGCGTCGGCCAGCGTTTATTGGTTGGATTGTTGCTCGGGCTAGCATTCTTCCTGATCAATTATTTGCTCGGCAACATGGTTCTACTGTATGGCTATCCCCCGCTGCTAGGAGCCGCACTGCCATCACTATTATTTTTGAGCATAGGGTTTTACGCGCTACGCCGAATACGCTAGAGGGCTGATGGACACAGCGGTCATTTACGCGGCGCTTTCAACTTGGGCAGCACGACCAGATCCGTTTCCGAAATCCGATCCGGCACGCGCAGCGCCAGCAGCAGCAACAGACAAGCAAATCCGGCACCCAAACTCAGACCGATTTCGAGCTTAAAAACTTGGTGCAGGTAAATCATCGGCACCAACCACAAGCCAGCCACAAGAAATCGTAGCAGTGCTCTCCACCAATCGATGCCCTGGCCATCGCGCCGACACACCCGCAGTCGCCAGGCGCGCATCCCCAGAGTCTGGCCACCGTAAACCCAAAATCCGCCATAAAAGAAAAAGCAGACCAACAATAGGTAAGTACGAAAAAATGGGTTTCCAGACAATGCGTTGTTGGCTTGAGCTGCCGGGTCACCGACCAAGATGGCCATCAGTCCTAGCGCTAGCGCAGTCGCGACAAACAACAATCCTGCCAATAGTAAGCAATCGTAGCCAATTGCTACCAATCGCCGCAGCAACCCTGCCAAGGGAAGAGTAGATGGGTCTGATCGTGATGGTGCCATGGGTGCCATGGGTACAACGTCGTTCTGTCACACTGCCTTCGTACCCATCCAACTGGCCTGCTGCTTATTTGCCACTGGATTTGGTGGCCTTTTTATTATTCGTTGGAGCTTTGCTATGGCTAGGTCCGGCCGAGAATGACTCCCCAGAGGAAATCGAGGCTTTTCCACCATAAGCTGGAGCTTTATTATTGTCGGTATTAGGGTTGACGGCCTGCGGTTGCTCCACTGGAGTAGTGGAAACACCGCTAACCGGTATCGCTTCACCCAACCAGCCGTTAATCTCCACCATATCCTCCGCCGACAGTTGACCCGCAGCCTGCTTCAGCACCAAATAGTTGGCGATGTAGGAGTAGCGAGAGGAGGCGTATTCTCGTTCGGCCAGATACACGTTGCGCTCGGCGTTCAAGACATCCACGATGGTGCGCGTACCCACCTCATAACCAGCCTGCGTCGCTTCCAGCGCACTGCGGGTGGACACTCGAGTCTGATTGAGTGCCTGGATTTGGCTGATGGCGGTCTCCTGGCCACGATAGGCATCGCGGACGATACGAATCGTATCGCGTTGCAGATTCTCCAGATTCTGACGAGACGCTTCGTAGCTGTAGGCCGCTTGACGGGAACGGGACGATACCGCGCCACCGCTGTACAAGGGAACAGTCAGTTGTAGATTGACCTCACTACTCAAAACTCGAGTCGAGGCGAAGCTGTCCACATCGGCACGATTGAGGTTCAAGTCCAAAGATGGATAATGCCCGGCCTTTTGCAGCTTGATATTTTCCCGCGCCTGATCGACCCCGAAGCTGGCACTGCGCAGCCCCAGGTTACTATCCAAGGCCATCCGCACCCACTGCTCAGGATCGCTGGGCTGGGGCAATGCCAGCGGCATGCGTTCACTGAGCAGATTCAGTTGTTGGTAATCTATCCCACTCAATTGCCGCAGTAACTCGCGTGCATCGGCCAGATTATTGATCGCACTGATTTCGGAGGAAACGGCGCCATCGAACCGCGCCTGAGCGTCATAAACATCGGTGATGGTGGCCAATCCCACTTCAAAACGCCGGTTGGCCTGTTCAAGCTGGTGCGCAAAGGCGTTCTTTTCCGCCGTGGCAAAGGTTAGATCATCGATCGCTGATAAGACCCCAAAATAACCCTGCGCCACTCGCAGGATCAGTTGATCCTCAGCGTTACTAAAATCGACGTCAGCCTGCTTGACCACTGCTTCCGCCAAGCGCTGTTGCACCTGATTGGCCCGATTATAAATGGACTGCGTCAGACCGATCGTGTAACTGTGGGTATCGTTGGAGTAGCTGTCTACCGGTACGCCAACGACCCCGAAGATACTCCCTCGTGAGGCCGTGACACCCACATTCGGTAACAATAGAGCCTTGGCCTGTGGCTTGGCTTCCTGGGAAGCCTGCTGGCTGGCGGCGGCAGCCTTGAGTGTGGGGTCACTTTCCTGGGATTGACGATAGACTTGCAGCAGGTCTTCCGCCCCCACCGGTTGGCCAAGCAGTATGGCGACCATCCCGACCACCAACAGATGGCGTATTTTGGGCATAACTGACTGATTCCCCTCTTGAATAACAGGTATTTTAACGATTACTAATATACCAAACCGGTCATCGCGGCGAAAACCCTTTACTCGGCGGGAAAAAGGCGGAGAGCGATGCCTCGAACCGGGCTAGCGCCCATTCGGCAACGGATATCATCGACATCTCAGCTCAGCCCTACTTGTTGTAGCGGGAGGCATGTCAATGGCGCGCCGACTGGGCACGAAAAGCAGCAAAATGATTACCCATGTCCACCGAAACGGGAATGCATTGATGATCGCGTGGTACTTAGAATTCGAAAACCTTGGGAGCTTCGACATTGCGCAATGGTGATAGCTCGGTTTCGAACAGACTTTCCTGGAGCCATTCTCGCTCACCGGTGCGAGTGATCAACAGCGCTTCCATCACAGGTGGTTGACCCACTACCACAAACAGGCGGCCACCCAAACTCAGATGCTGGCACCAGTGATCGGCGAGCACAGCGACTGAACCGCTAAGAGCAATGGCGTTGTAACGATGTTCGCCCCAACCTTGGCTGGCATCGCCAGCGTGCAATACCACATTACTGATCCCGTGCGCCTTGAGCTTGGGGCGAGCGGCTTCGATAAATTCTGGGATGATGTCCACGCTGGTCACGCTGGCCGCCAGACGCGCCAAACAAGCTGTCAGATATGCACTACCGGTACCCACCTCCAGCACCGAGTCCGTCGGTCGCATCGCCAGGGCCTGCAGGATGCGGCCCTCAATGGCGGGTTTCAGCATATGCTCACCTTGACCGATCGGAATGGCGATATCGCTGAAAGCCAAGTTACGGTAGCGTTCTGGTACGAAATCCTCGCGCGGCATACGGGCGAGCGTATCCAGCACCCGCTGATCCAGCACTTCCCAGGGCCGGATCTGTTGCTCGATCATGTTAAAGCGCGCTTGTTCGAAATTGAATGCGGTCATGTTCGGGGTCCTGTCAACGCCTGGTGGTTTTTTGAAGATGCGGGTAAAAACGCTCTCTAATTGGAATTCGGGGCGCACTCATTCTAGCACAAGGTCTTTTCCTACAGCGGGCCTTGGCTTGGGAAGCTTATAAGAAGGTCGCCGTGACTGCGAACAGCCGCTCAACCTCGGAAATCCGCTTTTTGTCGATCAAAAATAGAATCACGTGGTCATCCGCCTCAATCACGGTATCGTGATGGCAGATGATCACTTCATCGCCACGGGCGATGGCGCCGATGGTGGTACCCGGTGGCAATTTGATTTCGTCCAAACGCCGCCCCACCACCTTCGAGGTCTTGTAATCACCGTGCGCCACGGCCTCAATCGCTTCAGCAGCACCCCGGCGCAAAGAATGGACCTTAGCCACATCGCCACGACGAACATGGGTCAACAAACTACCGATGGTGGCCTGTTGCGGTGAGATGGCGATATCGATGATGCCGGAAGACTCAACCAGTTCCACGTAGGACACCCGATTGATCAGCGCCATGACCTTACGCGCACCCATACGCTTGGCCAACATCGCCGACAGGATATTGGCTTCGTCGTCGTTGGTCACGGCACAGAATATGTCCATATTCTCGATATTTTCCTGCCGTAGCAGGTTTTCATCGGCAGCGTCACCCTGCAGCACGATAGCCCGACTCAACTGCTCCGATAGATGTCGGCTAGTGGCAACATTGTGCTCAATAATCTTGACCTGAAAGCGATCTTCCAAGGCTTGGGCTAACCGCGCTCCGATATGGCCACCACCAGCGATGATCAAACGCCGGACCATCCGATCCAGCTTACGCAACTCATTGACGATGACGCGCGTGTCCTTGCGTGCAGCGATGAAAAATACCTCATCGTCGGCCGCAATGACGGTGTCGCCTTCTGGAATGATCGGTTTACCCTGGCGGAAAATAGCGACCACCCGACTATCGATGTTCGGCACCCGCTCCGGCAAAGTGCGCAAAGCCTCGCCCACCAGAGGGCTGCTTCCATAAGCTTTGACACCGATCAAGCGGATCTGGCCATCAGCGAAATCCAGTACTTGCAAAGAGCCAGGATGCTCAATGATATAGCGGATGTAATCCGTCACCAGTTGTTCGGGGCTGATCAGCACATCGATCGGCATCGCCTGATCGCTGAACAAGCGATCCTGATAGGCGATGTACCCCCCCGCCCGGACTCGGGCGATCTTGGTCGGGGTATTGAACAGAGTATGTGCCACCTGACAGGCGATCATGTTGACTTCGTCATTATCGGTCAGCGCGATCAGTATATCGGCGTCAGCGATACCTGCCTGCTCCAACACGGCCGGATGCGCAGCATGGCCGCAGATGGTGCGGATATCCAATCGATCCTGCAAAGTCTGCAAGCGGTCGGCGTTACCATCGACCACGGTGACATCGTTGGCCTCGCTCGCCAGAATGTGCGATACCGAGCCGCCCACTTGACCGGCGCCGAGAATCACGATCTTCATGAATCGCCCTTATTCGTCCAGCGCTTTCTTGGGATCGATTCCCAGAGCGCGCAGTTTACGATAGAGATTGGTGCGCTCCATGCCCACCCGTTCGGCCAGCCGCGCCACATTGCCCTCGCATTCACGGAACTGCTGCATCAGATAGGTTCGCTCGAATTGCTCCCGCGCTTCACGCAGAGGCAGATTCAGGGGAATACTACCAACATCCTGAGATTTGGTAGTGGTAATGCCGCGCACCGCAGCATCCACTTCATCCAGTGCGATTTCCTCCTCACCGCCCAAGATCAGCAAGCGCTGCACCAGATTCTTTAACTCACGAATGTTACCGGGCCAATTATAGTTGCGCAGCCGATTCTGGGCTGCCAAGGTAAAATGGCGATAGGTCAATCCTTCCTGATCGACGAAATAACCGATGTAGTAATTGAGCAGTTCCGGCACATCTTCGATGTGATCACGCAAGGGCGGCAACTTGACCGGTACTACATTCAGTTGGTAGTACAAATCTTCGCGAAACCGACCAATCGATACTTCCTGCTCCAGATCGCGGTGGGTGGCGGCCGCCACCCGCACATTGACCCGCACCAATTCCTTACCGCCGATACGCAGGAAGGAACCATTTTCCAAGGCACTAGCCAATTTGGCCTGGGCTTCGAGATCCATGTCGGCCAGTTCGTCGAGAAACAGGGTACCGCCGCTGGCCTGCTCCAAGCGACCGTAGTGGATACGATCACCTTGCTCAGAACCGAATAGCTCCAGGCTGGCGTTTTCGCGCGCAATGGAACCGACCCCCACATCCACGAACGGCCCCCCACGACGCGGGCTGTGGGCATGCAGGAAGCGTGCATACACTTCTTTACCGGTACCGGGTTCACCAAAAATCAGTACTGGAGCATCGTGTTGGGCGATCTTGAGCACCTGCGCTCGCAAGCGCTGGACCACCTCGCCACGGCCGACCGGCTCGGCGACGATCCGTTGCTGACGACGCAGATTCTGATTTTCCCGCGCCAACCGGTCTGCTTCCAGCGCGCGCTCGACGGTCAACAGCAGCTTGGCCATCGACAACGGCTTCTCGATGAAATCGTAAGCACCCAATCGGGTCGCTTCGACTGCGGTCTCGACCGTGCCGTGGCCAGACATCATGATCACGGGACAGGGCAGGTGATCGCCCTCACTCCATTCCTTCAGCAAAGTGATGCCATCGGTGTCTGGCATCCAGATATCGAGCAGGATCAGGTCAGGCCGCTGAACGCGGCGGGCTTCGCGGGCTGCGGCAGCATTCTCTGCCGTGGCGACCTCATAGCCCTCATCCTCCAGGATTTCTTTCACCAGGTCGCGAATGTCCGGTTCATCATCAACAACCAGAATATAAGATGCGCTCATCCGGCCTCCTTATCGGTACTTGACGGCACGGCGGGACCGATGGGTGGAATTGGAGATTCGGCGCTGTCGCGCAGCGGTAACCAAACCACCACTCGGGCACCACCATGCACTGGCGATTCCAATTGGATCCATCCTCCGTGTTCTTCAACGATTTTCTTAACGATGGCCAATCCTAGCCCGGTTCCCTTGGGTTTGGTAGTCGCGTAGGGTTCGAAAGCCTTATCCAGGATGCTATCGGGAAAACCGGGACCGTTGTCACGTACACTCAACTGGGCGCAATCGGCCCCGGTGATATGCTCGCGGGCGGTGGCGATCCATAGTGTCGAACCGTGGCCATCACCGATCGCTTCAATCGAATTCTTGACTAGATTATGCAATAACTGGCGCAATCGACCTTTGTCGGCATGGATCGGCAGCGGCTCGCCGACCAGATCCAACTCGATCTCTACACCCACTGGATAATCACGATACAAATAGAGCACCTCGGCAATGAATTCGTTCAGTTCCATTGGTTCCAGACGCAGGCGCGGCGGGCGCGCGTATTCATTGAAGGCATCCACCATCTCCTTCATCGCCTGCACCTGCTGAATGATGGTGTGCGTACCGCGATCCAGTATCCGGCCCTGTTCCGCATCAAGCTGCTTGAGGTACTTGTGGCGGATGCGTTCGGCGGCCAATTGAATTGGCGTCAACGGATTCTTGATTTCATGCGCCAAGCGGCGCGCCACTTCGGACCAAGCGGCGGCACGTTCGGCCTGCATCAAATGCGTGATGTCATCGAAAACCACGACATGACCGCCGCGCAGGCCGACCGCATCGGGCAATGAACTACCACGGCACATCAGAATGCGCCTACCAACACCGCTGAACCAGGCGATTTCCTGTCGCCAGTCGCCAGTTTGAGCCAACTGTGGCGCGATGGCTGCGATTAAATCCTGTAATGCTGGCTGTTCGGCGGCAATCCATTGGCTGTGGGCGCCGACAAATGCTTGCAAATCCACCCCCAGAATCTGGCTGGCCGCTTCGTTGCACGTTTGCAGACGCCCCGCTTGATCAATGGTCAACACTCCCGATGAGAGCCGCCCCAGTACCGTTTCCAGATAGGCGCGCTGACCTTCGACCAATGCCTGACTACGTTGAGCGGCATCACGTGCCTGTGCCAGATTGCGAATCATCTGGTTGAAGGATTCCACCAAAAATCCCAGTTCATCGGTACCGGTACGCGCCAGTTGCTTATCAAACTGACCGGCAGCCACTGCCTGCGTGCCATCGGCCAACTCGCGCAGTGGCCGCACCAAGCGATGCGCGGTATAGAACGCGACCCAGAATGCCGTCAGTACCGCCAATAACAGCGCCAGAGACAAAATCAAGGTGAAACTGGCTTTCAGTGGCGCCCGTAGGAAGATCAGCTCCTTATAACTATCGAAAGCTGCCTGCACCGCATCAGCCAACAGACTGAGCCGGTCAGTCACCGGAAACAGTGCTTGCAACACCCGTTCCTCGTTACCAAAGCTCGCCACACGCACTACCACGCGGATATGGAACCCGGTATTGCGAATCGGCTCCAAACCGACGTAGTTGTGACCCTGCCGTACTTGTAGCAATGCGGTATCCGGCGGTGGCTCTGGTAAGGTCAATAGGGGATCGGCGGTGGCGGTGGCGATGATACGGTCGCCGCGGCCAAACAATGTCAACTCGGAAGCCTCGCCGAAATCGAGCAGATCGTCCAAGCGACGGGCTGCTTGCTCTCCATCGTTATCGGCAACGCTGTCGGCGATTCGTGTGGTCTGTTTGAGTACATCGCGCATCCGTAGATCCAGGGCGGTACGACTCAACTCCAACGCATCTTCCAACCCGCGGTCTACCTGAACATTGAACCAGCTATCGATGCCTCGTTGCAGAAAATTCAAGGAAAATCCATAGACCAGCGCTACCGGTGTGATCGCCAGCAAGGCGAAGATCCCAACGAGGCGCAAGGTCAGACGCGCACCGGGCGCCCGACGGCGGTACAGACCGACCAATCCGATTAGGTTGTAAAGAATCAGCGCCACAAGCGCCGCCAGCCCGACACCACTGGCTAGCAGCAGCCAGGTATACATCTGCTCGAAATGGGCTGAATTGGTGGTGGCA
>JACSSB010000168.1 GCA_014879435.1 Phycisphaerales bacterium | reverse complement strand
GATGCGCCTTACGTACCGGGTTGGGACTGCCACGGCCTGCCGATTGAGCAGATGGTGGAAAAAAAGTTGGGCAAGGTGGGGGTCAAGGTCAACGCCCAAGAATTCCGTGCGGCCTGTCGCGCCTTCGCCGCTGAACAAGTCGCGAATCAAAGCACCGATTTCCAGCGGCTGGGTATTATCGGTGATTGGGAACATCCCTATCTGACCATGGATTTCCGCACCGAAGCCGATATCGTGCGCGCCTTGGCAAAGATCATCGCCAACGACCACCTATACCGTGGCGCCAAGCCGGTGTATTGGTGCATCGATTGCGGTTCGGCCCTGGCCGAAGCTGAAGTCGAGTACGAAGACCGCGATTCATTAGCCATCGATGTGCGTTTCCCGGTCGCCAATTCCGAAGCCCTGCTGGCCCGCCTACGCCATGTCGAGGGCCACGAAGGCACAGGGCCACTATCGGTAGTAATCTGGACCACCACGCCCTGGACCCTGCCCGCCAATCAGGCGGTGGCGATCAATCCCGGATTTGAATACGTGGTGGTGCAGGTCGAAACCGACCGAGGCCAGGAGCGCCTGCTCGTCACCGAACCGCTGCTGAAAGAGTCGTTGGCACGCTGGGGCGTCGATCAGTATCAGGTACTCGCTTATGGTCAGGGTGCCGATCTGGAAGGACTGGCCCTGCACCATCCGTTTTATGATCGCGAAGTGCCGATTATCCTCGGCGATCACGTCACCACCGAAGCTGGTACCGGCGCAGTGCACACCGCTCCCGCCCATGGTCAGGAGGACTACGTGGTCGGTTCTCGCTATGGGCTGCCAGTAGAAAATCCGGTCGGCCCAGACGGCAAGTTCCTGCCCGACATCCCCCTGTTCGCCGGTCTGCACGTATTCGCCGCCAACGAACGGGTGATCGATGTGCTCAAGGCGCAGGGCATGCTGCTGCGCGTGGCCAACTTGCGGCATAGTTACCCGCATTGCTGGCGGCACAAGACCCCGATCATCTTCCGCGCCACTCCACAGTGGTTCATCGGCATGGATCAACACGGACTGCGGGCGCGGGCGCTGAGTGAGATCGAGAAAATGCACTTCACCCCGAGCTGGGGCCAAGCGCGCATTCAGGGCATGGTGGCCAACCGCCCCGACTGGTGCGTCTCCCGCCAGCGCTACTGGGGCGTGCCAATCGCCTTGTTCATTCATAAGCAAAGCGGCGAGCTGCATCCAGATACCCTGGAACTGATGGAACAGGTGGCGCAGCGTATCGAACAGAAAGGTATCGACGCTTGGTTCGAACTCGATCCAGCAGAACTGCTGGGTGCGGCGGCAGCCGAGTACGACAAGGTTCCCGATACCTTGGACGTCTGGTTCGATTCCGGCACCACCCACCTTTCGGTATTGGAGCGTCGTCCTGAACTGCATTTCCCGGCGGATCTGTATCTGGAAGGCTCCGATCAGCACCGTGGCTGGTTTCAATCTTCGCTGCTGGCCTCGGTCGCCATGCGCGGCGTTGCACCCTACAAAGGTCTGTTGACCCATGGCTTCACCGTAGATGCCCAAGGCCGCAAGATGGCGAAGTCGCTGGGCAATGTGGTAGCGCCGCAGAAGGTGATCAATTCTCTGGGTGCCGACGTGCTGCGACTGTGGGTGGCGGCGACCGATTATCGCGGCGAGATGGGTGTCTCCGATGAGATCCTTCGGCGTATGGCCGATTCCTATCGGCGGATGCGCAACACCGCCCGCTTTCTGCTCGCCAATCTCAACGGCTTCGATCCTGCGCAACATCTGCTGCCTCCAGAACGCATGCTGGCGCTGGATCGCTGGGTGGTGGACCGTACCCGCCGCTTACAGGAAGAAATCCTGGCAGCGTATGAGGAATACGCATTTCACCTGATCTACCAGAAAATTCATAACTTCTGCTCGGTAGACATGGGTAGTCTCTATCTGGACATCATCAAGGACCGTCAATACACCACCCAACGCAACAGTGTGGCTCGCCGCTCGGCGCAAACCGCGCTCTACCACATCGCCGAGGCGATGACGCGTTGGTTGGCACCGATCCTCAGCTTTACCGCTGAGGAGATCTGGCGCCTTCTACCGGGCGAGCATGGTCCGTCAGTCTTCCTGAGCACTTGGTACGACGGGTTATTCGCGCTGGACGATACCGAAACACTCAATGCCGCCTACTGGGAACGGTTGATCGCCGTGCGCGAGCGGGTCGGCAAGCAATTGGAAGGTTTGCGCGTCGAAGGCGGTATTGGATCGGGGCTGGATGCCGAAGTGACGTTGTATTGCGACGGCGCACTGGCGACGGATTTACAGCAGATCGGAGACGAACTGCGCTTCTTCCTGATCACCTCTCAAGCCCGATTACAACCACTGGATACAGCGCCAAACGGCCTGGAACCGTCTTTGATCGACGGCCAAACCCTGATGATCCAAGTCGTACCCAGTACTGAGGAAAAATGCGTGCGTTGCTGGCACCATCGCGCCGATGTCGGACACTATCCCGAATATCCAGAGCTGTGTGGGCGCTGTGTGGAAAACGTCGCTGGTGACGGCGAGATCCGGCGTTACGCCTGATGAGCGTGCCGCGCTGGTGGTGGTGCTGGTGGCTGAGCGGAGCGGTGATCGCACTGGATCAAATCACGAAATGGCTCGCCGAAACTTGGCTGATCTTTCATCAACCGGTACCGGTGCTACCATCGTTCAATCTGACGCTGACCTACAACACCGGTGCGGCCTTTAGTTTCCTTGCCGGTGCCGGTGGTTGGCAACGCTGGTTCTTTCTAGGACTGGGATCGCTGGTCAGTATCGGCCTGATTATTTGGTTATGGCGACTCAAGTCAGAGCACCCCTGGCTCAGCGCGGCGCTGGCATTCATTCTGGCCGGTGCGGTCGGTAATTTGATCGATCGCGCCTGGCTCGGACAGGTGATCGACTTTATCCAGATTTACTACGGCCAGTGGTATTTCCCGGTTTTTAATATCGCGGACATTTCCATCAATATCGGTGCCGGATTGCTGGTGATGGATAGTTTGCTGCGGAGAAATACATGAGCGTCCATATTCATCTGGCCAATCCTCGTGGCTTTTGTGCGGGTGTGGATCGCGCCATCGGTATCGTCGAGCGGGCACTGGAACTGTTCGGCGCACCGATCTATGTCCGCCATGAGGTAGTGCATAACCGCTTTGTGGTGGAGGATCTGCGCCAGCGTGGCGCAGTATTCGTCGAGGAATTAGACGAAGTACCCGAAGGCGCCACCGTCATTTTCAGCGCTCACGGCGTGGCGCAAAGCGTGCGCGAAGAGGCGGCACGACGCGGCCTGAAAGTATTCGATGCCACCTGTCCGCTGGTGACCAAGGTCCACATGGAGGTGGCTCGCCATGGCCATACCGGCCAGGAAGTAGTACTGATCGGTCATGCCGGTCACCCGGAGGTCGAAGGCACCATGGGCCAATACGACACCGATCAAGGTGGACAGATGTATCTGGTGGAAACGGCCGAAGATGCACGAAATTTGACGGTACGCAATCCCAACCAGCTCGCCTACGTCACCCAAACCACGTTGTCGATGGACGATACGGCGCGGATCATCGCGATCCTGCGCGAGCGATTTCCAGCCATTCAAGGGCCGCGCAAAGATGATATCTGCTATGCCACTCAAAATCGCCAGGATGCGGTGAAGGAATTATCGGCTCGCTGCGAACTGATGCTGGTGGTGGGTTCTCGCAACAGCTCCAACTCCAACCGACTGCGCGAGTTGGCCGAAAAGGAAGGCACCCCAGCCCATCTGATCGATGGACCAGAGGATATCAACCCGACATGGTTGGCAGGAAAAACCACCATTGGGGTCACCGCAGGTGCTTCGGCCCCAGAGGTACTGGTGCGGCAGGTGATTACCCGCCTACAGGATCTGGGTGCGACAGCGATCAGCGAGAGTAGTGGACGAGAGGAAAGCGTGGTATTCGCCTTACCTAAAGAGTTGCGCTGAGGTATCGACCGAGCGAGCGTTTTCGGCTGATTCCCAGGCAGGGCTGTTTCATCATGAAAATACTGATCGTCGATGACGAACCACCGGCACGCGACCGGTTGCGGGAATTGATCGGCCGCTTACCCGACCATGAAGCCTGTGCTGAAGCCGGCAATGGTGCTGAGGCCATACGGCTCGCTGCCAACTTGCGGCCCGACATCGTGCTGTTGGATATTCAGATGCCTGGCCTGGATGGTTTGGAAACGGCACGACAATTAGCCGCCCTCCCCCAGCCACCCGCGCTGATCTTCGTGACCGCATATAGCGAATACGCGCTGGACGCTTTCGATACCTATGCCGCCGCCTATCTGCTCAAACCGGTCCGCTTGGAGCGACTTGAACAGGCGCTGGCCAACGCTGGCCGACTCAACCGAGCGCATCTGGCGAGCTTGACAGCGGAACACCAGGGGACGGGACGCACCCATGTCCGCGCTCGGCTGGGCCAACGGCTGGAATTGATTCCCCTCAGCGAGGTGTATTATTTTCAAGCCGATCAAAAATACGTCATGGTCCGCCACCGCCACGGCGAGACGCTGATCGAGGAGACCCTGAAAACGCTGGAACAGGAACTAGGAACTCGGCTAGTGCGCGTACATCGCAATGCACTGGCGATGGTGGCACAAATCGCTGGGCTGGAAAAAACTACCGATGAGGGCGCACAACTGGTTTTTCACGGCATCCCCGACCGATTGGAGATCAGCCGCCGCCACCTATCCATCGTCCGCCAATGCCTGAAACTTCTCTAACACAAGAGCAAATCGCGCCTTGTATGTCGGATTTGAGTGGGCTATAGTCTCCTGCCCTTAAAAATCTCGCCGGGATAGCTCAGCCGGTAGAGCAACTGATTCGTAATCAGTAGGTCCGCGGTTCGATTCCGCGTT
>JACSSB010000124.1 GCA_014879435.1 Phycisphaerales bacterium | reverse complement strand
CAAGGGCAGATTCAGTATACCGAGTTGCCACCAGCGTCCGGCATACACTATGAGACGGTACGCAGATCGGGCGGCTCTGGACCGGAAACGAGTGGGACCGACGACTTGAGCAAGAAACAAAATGAATTAGCTCAGAAATTGGCCGAGGAAGAAGCCAAGCAGCAGCAACAGCAGCAGGAACAGGCGCAGAAGCAGGACGAAGTGCGTACCAAGAACTGCGAGGCCGCCAAGAAAAATGTGGAGGTGCTGCAAGGCGACCGGCCGGTGGTCAAGACCGACGAGAAGGGTAATAAGGTAGCGCTCGATCCCCAACAGCGTGAAGCGGAATTACAAAAAGCCAAGAAAGACCAAGATTATTATTGCAACCCCTGATCCACTTTATTGATAAGGCCGATTCATGCGTGTATCCCGCTTTCCGCTGTTCACCGTCAAGGAAACTCCGGCCGACGCCGAAATCGTCAGTCATCAGCTCATGTTGCGAGCGGGACTGATTCGCAAGCTGGCTGCAGGCATCTACACTTGGTTGCCGCTGGGCTTGCGTGTGCTACGTAATACCGAAGCAATCGTACGCGAAGAGATGGATCGAGCTGGCGCGTTGGAATTAGCGATGCCCGCTGTCCAGCCAGCCGAGTTATGGCAGGAATCCGGCCGCTGGCAGCAATATGGCCCGGAGCTGTTGCGGATCAAGGATCGCCACCAGCGCGATTTCTGTTTCGGCCCCACTCACGAGGAAGTGATCACCGATCTGTTTCGCCGCGAGATCAAAAGCTACAAGCAACTGCCAATCAATTACTACCAGATCCAGACCAAATTTCGTGATGAGGTCAGACCGCGCTTTGGCGTGATGCGGGCGCGCGAGTTCCTGATGAAAGATGCCTATTCCTTTCATCTCGACTCCGCCTCGTTGCAAGAAACTTATGAGCGGATGTACGAAGCCTACTCGCGCATCTTCACGCGATTGGGGCTGAAATTTCGTGCGGTATTGGCGGATACCGGCAGCATTGGCGGTGCCCATTCCCACGAATTTCATGTGCTGGCCGAATCGGGCGAAGATGCCATCGCCTTTTCCAGCGGCAGCGACTATGCCGCCAATGTTGAGCTGGCCGAGGCGCTGGCTCCACGCGAGGAACGTCCGGCACCCGCTGAAACTTTGACGCGTGTGCATACGCCAGGAGTCAAGACCATCGCTGAATTGTGCGATTTCTTGCGTATTCCGGCGACGCGCACGGTCAAGGCGGTGGTTGTCGAAGGTGAAGATAACCAGCCGGTATTGCTGCTGGTGCGCGGCGATCATGAGGTCAACGCCATCAAGGCCGAGAAATTGCCTCAAGTGAAGGCACCGTTGACCTTCGCCAGTCCCGAAGCAATCCGTGTCGCCTTCGGCGCTAGCCCTGGTTCACTTGGAGCGGTCGGTTTTGACGGTGTGGTGATCGCTGATCGGTCTGTGGCGAATATGGCTGATATGGCGGTGGGCGCGAATCAGGACGATTGGCACCTGACCGGTGTCAACTTTGGTCGTGACTGTCCAGAACCACAGATCGCCGATATTCGTAGCGTAGTTCCGGGAGATCCCAGCCCCGACGGGCAGGGGACGTTAGCTATTGCCCGTGGTATCGAAGTTGGTCATATTTTCCAATTAGGGCGTAAATACAGTGCTGCCATGCAGGCGGAGGTGCTTGGTGAGGATGGCCAACCGGTCACTGTGACTATGGGGTGTTACGGTATTGGAGTGTCACGGGTGGTGGCTGCCGCCATCGAACAGAACCATGATGAGCGCGGCATCATCTGGCCGGTGGCGATGGCGCCCTTTCAGGTGGCGTTGCTATCGATTGGTGCGGCGCGATCAACGGTAGTGCGTGAGGCGACCGAGGCGCTCTATCAGGAGTTATTGGCCGCCGGTATCGAAGTGCTGTTGGACGACCGTGATGCCCGCCCTGGAGTGATGTTCGCCGATATGGAACTCATCGGTATTCCTCATCGCGTGGTAGTGAGCGAGCGCAACGAAGCTGCTGGGCAGGTGGAGTACCGTGGTCGGCGCGACTCAACCAGCACGCTGGTGGCGCGAACCGATCTACTCGCTTGGTTGCGGGAACGATTGGCGGCGGAGTAGTGCTAGATCAACGCTGAGGCATCAGAGAAGAGTTATCCACAAAACCTGTGGATAACTTTGTGGATAACTTTCGCTTATCGGGCATAACCCCGCGTCTCTAATAGAAGAATGACCGTTTGATGACTTTTTGATCAATTTATATTTCATTTTTTATCAATGACTTATATCGATAGCCAGTGCCTGTAGGGGATTTTGCGCTAAGGTAGCTGGTGGAAACCCTTAGTAGAGAAAGGCGCATAAGCCTGTGGATAAGTCAAGGTTTCTGAGTGAAATCATTTCTTGATCTAGTCCATCTGGAAATCCCGGAAATCCTGGTAAGGCACGGTTTCGCAGGAGACATGGGTGACACGAGCCATTTGTGGGCCTTGCCACAACCAGTCATGTAAGGCCAGGACTGCTGTTTTTTCGCCGCAGGCCAGGACTTCTACCCGTCGGTCCGGTAGGTTACGCACATAGCCTTTGACGTCGAGTGCCAAGGCTTTTTCAGCGGTGGCGTAACGAAAACCGACGCCTTGAACGCGACCGGTCACGTAGCAGTGGAGACACAAGGTTGTCAAGATGCTTCCTCTCAAATGGACTGAAGGTCACCTAGCGGGATGGATCGCTAGCGGCTGATTCCAGTTCGGTCAATCGCGTTGCCAGCATGGTGGTGCTCACAGTACCCAGATGCGTATCGAGCAGCTTGCCATCGGGTGCTATCAGGAATGTGGTGGGCAGGCCCTTCAGCTCAAATCCCGGTAGGATGTCGCCATTGCTCAGCACAATAGGAAAAGTAATTGCCAGCCGCTTGACGAGGGCACGCACTTCAGATGGAGCAATTTCTTCAAAATTGACGCCGACCACTGTAACGCGTTCGTGGTGTGCCTCATGAAATGCTTGTAATTCCGGCAGTTCCAACAGGCAAGGCATGCACCACGTTGCCCAGAAATTGACGATGACCCATCGACCACGAAAGTCGCTCAATCGTACCGGATGATTGTCCAGATTGGGCAGTGTGAAATTCGGATTTTGCGCATGAGTGGCAAAGCTTGGTCCTAACAATGCCAACATCAGTAGCGCTGGTCGAAAATCGATCCGATAAGAGCGAAGAAGTGGAGCAATAGCGGACATGATGGAGATGGCCGTCAAGCTCCATGGCGGAGCGGCAAGTCTAGGGAGAGTCCAATTGAATCGTGGCATCGTGCATCGCGCTTTCCCGAGCTTTGATGGCCTCATCACGTGCATCCATAGCATAGCGGCGTGCGTCTTCGTAAGCACCGGTCTCCAAGTGTGTTTGGGCCTTTTGCAATAGAGCCTTAGCTGCTTGCAAGGTATCGGGTGAGCGCTGCGCTGCGCCGCTGACTTCAGCTGAGCGAATCGCCTGTCGCGCATCACTCATCTCCTGCACGGGAGCGTTCGCGCAAGCGACCAGGATCAGGGTCACGATAACGAACAGGCGGGAAGCGGAAATGGTCAATGCCTTGAGATCTAAGAAAGCGGGAAACCGCTATGTTGAACCGATAAAACAATGAATTCGCTGATTAAAATAGCACCGGTTATGAAAGACGTCAAGCTGCTACGAATGGATCTTAGAGTCTAGTGAGTACAATGTACTTTCGATACTGCAAGCGGATTTCATCATAAAATCCTAAGGATCTTAAGGCGTGAGAGGCATGATGGAGATACTGGTTTTATATTACAGTCGTACCGGAGGTACTGCCGAGATGGCGCGCCAGGTCGCTCGGGGCGTGGGAGAGGTAGAAGGTATGGCGGCGCGATTGCGAACCGTACCGCCGGTTTCGACGGTGTGTGAAGCGGTCGAAGATGAAATCCCGTCTAGTGGCCCGCCGTATGCTAGTTTGGACGATCTGCGAGAATGTGCTGGCTTGGCCTTGGGTAGCCCAACACGCTTCGGTGGCATGGCTGCACCACTTAAGTATTTTCTGGACTCCACGGGAGGGCTGTGGTTAGAGGGGGCATTGGTGGATAAACCAGCGGCAGTGTTCGTTTCGACTTCGACCCTGCATGGTGGCCACGAATCCACTTTGTTGAGTATGATGCTACCACTCATGCATCATGGAATGCTGCTGATGGGAATTCCCTTTACAGAATCGGCGCTGCATGAAACCCGCAGTGGTGGAACACCCTATGGTCCGAGCCACTGGTCCGGCCCGAAATCCAGTAACTTATTGTCATCTGATGAAAAGCAACTGTGTCGCGCTTTGGGTCAGCGGTTGGCGCGGGTTGCCCGGTGGCCGAAGAGGCATGAGGCGTGAGCCGATTCTGGAGTGGAATCACGTTGGTAGGCTACTTCGGTTTGTTCGGAGTGCTCCTGCTTTGGTATGTTTGGCTGGAGCCACCGAGTCGAGTACCGACCGCATTAGTGTTGATTCTACTGCTGGGACCTTTACTATTACCCTTGCGTGGTTTGCTACATGGCCGTCCTTATACGCACGCTTGGAGTAGTTTTCTCGCCCTGTTCTATTTCGTGGTCGGTATCTTTAATGCGGCGGGGATCATGGCTCGGCCATGGCTGGCTTGGTTGGAAATTGGATTGAGCCTGCTGTGGTTCTTGGGGGCAATTTTATTTGTTCGCGCTTGTGCTCGAACGCGCCAGATTCCGCCATTGAAATCGTCCACTCTCTCGTAGGGGTGTGGCTTGTCCGGTTTGAATGCGTACAATCGCAGCCAACCTTCGCAGCGATAAGCCCTTCGAAGATTGATGTGGCCCATATATCGTTTGCAAAGCCTCAAATAATAATGCTATATTATTGATCTCTGATGCGGGGTGGAGCAGTCCGGTAGCTCGTCGGGCTCATAACCCGAAGGTCGTAGGTTCAAATC
>JACSSB010000126.1 GCA_014879435.1 Phycisphaerales bacterium | reverse complement strand
ATTCCCGCGAATGCGGGAATCCAGTGCCTGCGATGTCGACCTGGATCCCCGCCTGCGCGGGGATGACGGTAAATACAACTTATTAAGGAGCACTATAAAGTAGGGGAACTTGGAGTCCTGAGCGCGAATTCCTTTTGTCTGGAATTACAAGGCTGCTCGCAGTACCGCGACGATATCGGCTTCCGTCATCGGCGGACGCGCCGACAAGTTGCCGTCTTTATCGTGGGTAATGCGTAGAGTTTCCTTGGCATAAGTTTCGATCAATTGGCCATCGATTCCGATTTCGGAAAGGTGCGTCGGGCAACCGATAGATTTGAGGAATGCCTCGAAGCGGTCAATTCCGGCGAGTGCACATTCCAGATCATCCGAACCTTTTGCCGTGAGGCCGAAAATACGGGTGGCGAACTGAACAAACTTTGGCGTATTGGTCTTCGCCGCAAAGCGCATCCACGATGGATTGACGATGGCCAGCCCCGCTCCATGGGCGATGTCGTGGTGCGCTGAAAGCGTGTGCTCGATCATGTGTACGGGATAACCCACACTGCCGCTACCGGACTGTACCCAGCCATTCAACGCCACGGTAGCCGCCCACTGTAGTTGTGCGCGTGCATTCAGATCGTTACCGTTGGCAATGGCTTTGGGGCCGTACTCCATCGCGGTCAGAATGACCCCTTCGGCAAAGCGATCCTGAATCGGTGTGTCCCCGCTACCATTGAAGTAGCCTTCGGTGATATGGGTGATCAAGTCGCAGGTACCGTAAGCCGTCTGGTCCTTGGGAACACTCGCGGTCAGTTCGGGATCGAGCAGTGCGACTTTGGGGTACAGGCATCTGGCCTGGACAAAGGATTTTTCCTTGGTCTCTTCATTCGAAATCACTGCGCCGCTGTTCATCTCAGAGCCAGTGGCTGCCAAGGTGGGAACGGTGATCAGCGGGAGCGCCTGGGTTGGGATATACGGGTCCGGTTGGCCATGAATGATCATGTTCCACGGATCACCGTCGTATAGGGCAGCGGCGGCCATCACCTTGGCGGCATCCATGGTGCTGCCGCCACCCAAGGCGATGACTAAATCACAGTGGTTTTCACGTGCGGTCGCCGCGCCGCGTTTCACTGACGAGATCCTGGGATTGGGTTCCACCCCGGCACACTCGAATATCGATACGCCCGCCTCGCTGAGGCTTTTGAGCGCACGGTCAAAGATACCACTGCGTTTGATACTCCCTCCGCCAGTGACCAACAAAGCACGTGTTCCATATTCTTTGGCTACTTTTCCCAACTGCGCGAGAGTGCCGACACCGAAGATGAGGCGGGTTGGGTTTTGGTATTCAAATTTCATTGCGGACATTGCGGATCTCCTGTGCTGATAGGTGCTAATTTTCTTGCGGTTATTGTAGTGAGCTTCTTAGCGCTCGAACCTCTTTAGGGAAAACGAATCTGCGAAAAATTACGTCCCTTGTGGACAGCAAGGCGTTCGATTGCTTCCGCCGAAGTGATCCAACCCTTTTCTTCGAGGAAAGAGAGGTAAGCACGTGTGGAAATGCGATGTACACCATCGGGCAGATGGAAACTTGCCCGCGCAATCTTATGATCTTCAAACAGGAATACAGCAGACACCGCCGGTTCTTCCAAACCCAATTGGGTCATGTATTCCTGAATGGCCAGTTCGCCTAAACCTGCTTTGCGCGGTGCGGCATCAATACCTGCGGCAGTATCGGCCAAACGCTGTTGGTAGTGCTGCCAGACTTTGGTGGTGACCACCGTCAAGGCATGCTCTTTGATAAAAGTGGCAATGGCTTCGCTGGTGGGTGTGCGGTTACGAGTTAACTTATGCAACACCATGTCCACGATGTGTACTGGCCAACCCAGTCGTTGCAGGAGATCCAAGCGCTCGGCATAAGCGAGCGTGATCAGCGGCCCGGCATCGGGCACCAAGATCGGCACAGTGCTTATCCTGCTAAGCGATGCAGGGTATCCACCATCTTGCGAGTTTCCGCCTCCGGTAAACGCGGCATCGGCAAGTGAGCCTGGGTCATCAGTAGAAACAGGTTTTCTTCGCTGTCGATACCCAGTTTCTTCATCACGGTTTTATCATCAAGCCGACCGAGCGAGAACGCGAGTAGAGACGCATAGTTCTCATTATGGAGCGCTTCACCCGTCTCGTAAGTTTCCACCAGATGACGGAGTTGTGCATTCAGCAGCGCATTGACGGAAGTATCGCACTTGGCGGCCACGATCTTGGCTCGCTTTAGCAAGTCGCGGTCGATGGCCCCAGTGAAATTGACCGTGGTACTGGCCATAATCGCTCCTCTTCTAAACACATGATCCAGTATAACACATGATTATGTGTCACTATGATGAAAGTCGCCTTCTAGCCCGAATGCGTCAACAATGCCAAAATGCTGGCTCTTTGTTGAAAAAACAACCCCACAACACAGTACAGGAGCGAGTGCCGGTGGAGATCATCAATGGCGTTATCAGTTTCCTAAACACGATTTTCTGGGGCTATGTCCTCATCTACGGATTGCTGGCGGTTGGTATATTCTTCACCTTCAGACTGGGCTTTATACAGTTCCGGCACTTTCCAGAATTCTTCCGCGTCATCGTCGGCAGTCGCGAGTCTGACAAGGCGGGTATCTCACCCTTGCAAGCATTGACGGTCAGTCTGGCATCCCGCGTCGGTACCGGGAATCTTGCCGGGGTGGCGGTTGCACTGACGCTCGGCGGGCCGGGTGCGATTTTCTGGATGTGGATGGTCGCGCTGGTCGGTATTGCAACCGCGTATGCTGAAAGCACACTGGCCCAGCTGTATAAGGTACGCAATGAGGAAGGCAACTATCGTGGTGGCCCAGCGTTCTATATCGCGCACGGATTGGGTCTTCCCTGGTTGGGCAGCATATTCTCGGTCTGTCTGATTCTCTCATTCGGACTGGTATTCAATGCGGTTCAGGCTAATTCGATTGCCTCTGCGGTCGAGAATGCGTTTGGAGTCCCGACTTGGGTGTGTGGTTTAGCGCTCGTAGTATTGAGCGGTGCGATCATCTTTGGGGGTATTCGCAAGATTGCACAGGTCGCGGAAATTGTGGTGCCCTTCATGGCTATTGCTTATCTATTGATGGCCATCATCATCATCGGGATAAATATTCAAGAAGTGCCGGGCATGCTCAAGCTGATCGTTTTCAGCGCCTTTGGATGGCAGGAAGCGGCCGGGGGTGTCGTCGGTGGAGTCGCTGCCGCGATGCTGAACGGTGTCAAACGTGGCTTGTTTTCGAATGAAGCGGGTATGGGCTCGGCCCCAAATATCGCCGCTGTAGCAACCCCCGATCCGCATCATCCCTCGTCGCAAGGCATGGTGCAGGGTTTGGGCGTGTTCATCGATACTTTGCTGATCTGTACTGCAACGGCGGTCATGATTCTGCTATCAGGTATTTATCATCCGGGCATGGAAACGACCGGTACAGCGTTGACTCAGGACGCGATGTCTGCACATATCGGCGGTGCGGGCGTCTACTTTGTCGCAATCGCGATCTTCTTCTTCGCCTTCACCTCGATTATCGGTAATTACTCCTATGCCGAGAACGCGATGACCTTTTTGCATGCTGGTAACAAGGTCGGGTTGACTATCTTGCGCATCGTCGCCTTGCTGATGGTTTTCTGGGGGTCGCTACAGAGCGTGACCACTGTGTTTGATGCGGCCGATGCCTCCATGGGTTTGATGGCCACGATCAACTTGATCGCCATCGTGTTGCTGTCCGGTACCGTCGTGAAGTTGACCAAAGACTATTTCGATCAACGCAAACAAGGTCGGGTGCCGTATTTTAATGTGGCTAACTATCCCGAGTTGAAAGGGAAGATCGACGCGGCGATCTGGTCAGCGCCCGATGGAAAAAGTGACTGAGTCCAATTCGATATAGTAATACCGATCCCGGTTCATCGGGATCGGTGCCTCGATAATACGAAAAGTTTTTATGTTCGAAAGAACTTATGAATCCCAATCTCAATCAACGCCAGCAACAGATTCTGGAAAAGGTACAACACGCAGGATCGGTGACAATCGATGAGCTGACCGAGTTCTTCGGTGTGACGCCACAGACTGTGCGTCGAGATATCAACATTCTGTGCGATTCAGGACTGTTGCGACGTTTTCACGGTGGTGCCGGATTGCCAATGAGCAGCGTCGAGAATATCGAATACCCTCGGCGGCAGGTGATGAATACGGAGGGCAAACGGCATATTGCGGAGTTAGTGGCCAGCTATATACCGGATCGTTCCTCACTGTTCATCAATCTGGGTACTACGACAGAGGCGGTCGCCATGGCGTTGGTGAATCATCGCGACTTGCGCGTTATCACCAATAATCTCAACGTAGCTGCACTGCTGTGCGAACAGCCCAGTTTTGATGTGATCATCACCGGTGGCGAAGTGCGTCGCCGCGATCACGGTGTGGTGGGAGCGGAAACCGCCGATTTCATCCGCCGCTTCAAAGTGGATTACGGCATCATCGGTATTTCCGGCATCGATACCGATGGCACCTTGCTGGATTATGACTATCGCGAGGTGCGCGTGGCCCAAGCGATCATCGAAAACTCGCGCCAAGTACTCTTGGTGACGGATCACAGCAAGTTTGCGCGTACCCCTTCGGTGCGCCTTGCGCATCTCTCCGATATCGACGTCCTGTTCACCGATCAGGAGCCGCCAGCGCATATACGGGAAGTGCTGAGCAAAATCGACTTGGAAGTTCGCATCCCGCAATCCTAATCATCTCCATCATTTTTTTGCGGAAGACGACCAAGCTAAGGGTCTCATTCCGTCTCTTCTTCGTTGCTCCGCTTTTTCTATCTCCTCTCTTTGGCTAAGCCGTTACCCGTTCGATTACGGGTTTCATATAGTGCTCCTGAATAAGTTGTGTTTGCCGTCATCCCCGCGCAGGCGGGGATCCAGGTCGACATCGCA